>CAYTDR010000026.1:0-19229 GCA_964436185.1 uncultured Candidatus Obscuribacterales bacterium
CTGTTGGTTCGGCAATTGGTGTCTTTGTCGTTGGTGTCGCAGTCGCTCTCCTTATTCCGATTCGAGGAGCTGCAACATCTGCCGAGAAAGCAAAGCCCAACTTTGTGCCGGTCCATTCGAAAGACTTTGCTTTTCATATCTATATTCCTGAGCCGATCATCAGGGAGCGGCATATCGAGGAGCAGCGCAGCCTGAAAGTGCCTTACGATGTCGTTGGTTGGAACAACGATGATCCGTTGCGGCGGAGAGAGTTGGCTATGGCTTACATGGTGTTGCCGTCTGCCCAGGATATGGCTAAAGCCCAGGGACTGAGCACGGGTCCCAACTATTTTACCGGGCAGCAAGTCTTTTACTATCTGGATGGAGAAAAGGGACTGGACGGCGTGGTCGATGGTTTGAGGAAAAAGTCCGAAATCTCTGTCGACAATGTTTGTAGTGTCGGTCTTCAAGGCAAATATCCCGGGCGTGAGGTAGAAGGCACCATTACTGATGGCAGTGGACGAATTGCTCGCACCCGGATCTATCTCATCGACAATCAGATTGTCATTCAGCTCTGCGTGGCCGGAGAGCCCAATTGGGTGAACTCTAATGATACTTACAAATTCTTTGACTCGCTGACGATCGATCGATGACTTGACAATGTAGGTCTCGACTGCCCCTTCTTTACAAGCAGCTCCCTTAGCGTTGCATAGGTTTAATGCAATGGCGGGTTCCTGACATCTTGAGTAGGGTGGACCTCGTAAGTTGGTTGTGCGAGAATTCACTGCGATAAAGTTGACTAACTTGGTCGACTTTGTCGACTTCATCTGAAGAGTGTTAAATCCGGGCTCACCAGTCCGTTTATGGTGATGCCGCATATGGTATCACTGCAATACAGCGTTGGAAGGAGAGGCACATGTTTTTGCTTATGCGGTTCAGTGAAGGAGCGGGTGCAGAACTCGAACGACTAACCAGACGCCTGGACTGGCAAGTCTTCGGGATCTGTGGACCTTCCGTTCTTCGCAGCTACCTCCGACAGGAGAGACTGCGAGGTGAGCACTGGTCACGCGTTTGGTGATCTACGCTGGCTTAGAATATTCTTCCAAGTGCAAATACTAGATCAGAGTAAAATAATCTCGATAAGACCTGTATTTATTTACAGAAACGTTCGACGAAGAGGCAAATTGAAACCAGGGCGGTGTGGTTTTCATTGATGGGCGGAGGTGAAGGCGTTTTAATCGGCATTGCAGAGTTGTTCAAATCAAGTCCTGCAACAGATGCCACCGCCTTCCAAGACTGACAATCCATCCTGGTTCTTACTACCGATTCTGATATCACCGGCAAAAGAGGTTGGAGATTTCTAATGACGATTTACCTGGACAACAGTGCAACCACAAAAGTAAGGGACGAAGTCCTGACGGCGATGTTGCCTTACCTGACCGAACGTTGGGGCAACCCATCATCAATACACGTCCCAGGTCGCGAGGCTCGCAACGCTGTTGAGCACGCACGCGCACAGGTGGCGGCACTCGTGGGTGCGAGACCGTCTGAGATCTACTTCACGCCTGCTGGGACATACAGCAATAACACTGCAATTCTCGGAAGAGCCCGTTATGTCGAGGAACGCAATAAGGGTCGTCATCTCATCACCTGTGCAATCGAGCACTCTTCTTCCTGGTTGCCTGCACTGTCTCTCAAGCGGCAGCAGTGGGATGTGACCATTTTGAAAGTCAACGAAGAAGGCATAATCGATCTCGATGCGCTGGAGCGCGCGATCAGACCTGAGACCAGCATCATTTCGTTGATGTGGGCGAACAATGAGATCGGCAGCCTGCAGCCGGTTGAAAGAGTAGCTGAAATCGCCAGAGAACGCGGAATCTTTTTTCACTGTGACGCCATTCAAATACCAGGAAAGCTTCCTATCGATGTAACCACGTTCGGTGCAGACACACTTTCGCTTTCAGGACACAAGTTCTACGCACCTAAGGGTGTCGGCGCGTTGTATATCAGAGAAGGAGTGCGCGTGGCGCCGTTGGTGTTCGGTGGTGGCCAGGAGAACGGATACTTCCCGGGGACTGAAAGCTTGGCCAACATCGTGGCCATGGGAAAAGCGGCTGAGCTCGTCGCGGCCGAGTTGGAAACTAATGCAGCTCACTTGAGAGAGTGTCAGCGACTTTTAACTGGAAGACTGACTAGATATGGTAGTGTCCGGCAGACTGGGCCAACTGATCCGTCGAATAGATTGCCCGGACATGTGAGTCTTGTTGTCACCGGGGCGTCAGGAGCGGATCTAGTAACCCAAGCGAGCGCCCGCGGTGTCTTCATATCGAGCGTGTCGGCTTGTGCTAGCGGGGAATCCGGACCTTCGCGCGTACTCAAAAACGTCGGCGTCGATGATGACGATGCGTTGGGGGCACTGCGAATAGTGGCAGGAAACACAAATACTGTCGAGGAGTGCAAGAAGGCCGCAGACGTGATAGGCGAACTTATCGCGACAAGCGCTATCAGTTCTCGAGCGCACCATGGCAGTCCTGTGCTTCCGAACTTGTTCCAGCAAACTGTGGTTAGCTAAACCTCTAGTTGTTCAATTTTGGCCGCGAGACAGCTCGATTATCGTGCTGTCTCCAATATGAACCCTCCGCTCATCGAGTCTAGGGTTTCGAAGCCATCGAAGGAGGAACCTTGCTGCCGGCGCTGGAAGTTTTCCTGGATCTCGAGTTCGTTCAAACGCTCGGCGGTTGTTGTCACGGGAAGAGAGAAGTGAGTGCATCTGGTTCTGTGCATCGTTTCTGTGGTTGTGGACTCCGGCAGCCGGTAACGTTGGCATAGCATTCTGAAGTTGAATCGTTCGATGGCGGTATCCAGTTCCTGTCTGGTTGCCGTTCTGTGATTCAGTCCATAAAACTCGCATTGAGATTGGAACCTTCTTGCTTCCAGTTGTACCGGGGTCGTTCTGTCCGGATCCAGGTTGTAGAGCCGGCAGTCGCCTACATGTCTGGCGCGTGTCTCTAGCTGCTCAGGAGTGGTCGAGTCAGGATTGAGCCCGTAGAGTCCGCAGCGATTGACGAACGCCGTGCGTTCTTGCCGGTTGATAATCTCCTGTCGCGAAGTTGTAAACGGATCTATGCGGTAGATTGAGCACCACATATGATGATTCCGTGTTTCATCCATTTGCTGCTGAGTAGTGTTGGCAGGATCGAGTCTGTAGCGCGTGCAATCTCTCTGCCAGTCGGTTCTTCTCTGCGCCGCTTCCCGCTCGGTGCGGATGCGCTCGAGGTCCGCTCTAGTGGTGGTGGCCGGATCTACTCGGTAAATAGAGCACATCATCCGGTGGTTTCTTACCTCCTCGACCTGACGTTGTATGTCCGCGGTCGGCTGGTTGGTTCTTACTCCGAGCTGCTCGGCGTCCCTGAGAAGCTGTCGCTGTCTGGCGGCATCCACATCGGCGCGGGTGGCGGTGGGCGGCAGGCGGTAGGTGGCGCGGTCAAGCGCCAGGGACATCTCATCCACCTGTCGTATGATTGCTTGTCTTTCCGTTTCGCTCAGGTTTCCTGCGCGAACGCGTTCCTCGATACTTCCCAAGTTCGTGTTGATTCGAGCTACTTCCTGGCGACTGGTCGCCTGTCTTTGAGTGACTATGCGTCTGGCTTCAGCCAGAGTGTCGAAGAGCATGGTCGCATCTTCCACGACATATGGATTGCCTGATCTGTCCTTCAACTGGCGCATCTTGTTCTCGAGCAGGGTCATGTCGGCGAGCGTAAACGCCCGGCAAGTGCTGGAAGCCATGACCATGCAGAAGGCAGCCGTCAGTTGAGCTTGTTCGTCTCTCGACTCGTTGAGTATGGTTCTGCACAAAGGCAGAAGCTCTCCGGTCGGGTCTCTGAACTCGCCTGCTGCCCATGCTTCGGACAAAGCCCGGACGAGCTGGCGGCCTGGAACGTTTCGATCGTTGATCATTGTGCGCGCGGCTGTCACCATTCTTCTGATTTCGGCTTCATCGGTGACTCTTGGTTGTCTGCCCGGACCGGCGATTGTGTCCTGGAAAGTAAGGGCGGCAGCCTGGTGCCGTTGTCTCGCTTCTCTGTAGAGCTCACCAATGACGGTTCTATTCTGGGCGCTTCGTTCTGCCAGTCTGTCCAGGATCATCTTGCATTCCCAGATTTGTCCCGGCAGTCCTCGGCTTTGAACATCGGCGAGCATCCATATACCTGTGTTCTGCAGCGAGCCTTCGCCCCTGATTCTCGACATGAGAAGAGCCATGCCTACTGCTTCTTGCACGCGCGAGTCGCTTGTATGATGACCGAGATCGAGGAGGAGTCTGATTCTGGCATCATCTCTATTCTCTATCGGATTTCCTAAAACGGACTCGAAGATGGCTCGCACCAGATTGTCATTTCTTTCACCAGGAGCTCTGATCGCTTCATTGAGTCGTCTCACTCTGTCGGCTACCGGTCGGCCTGCTACGGCCTGGTCCTCAGATGCCTGGGAGAGGATGAAGGATACTCCCTCCGCCAGTTGTGTGTTGATTCTGGCGGTCTCTGCCCGCAGTCTCTCAGTCTCTCCCTGCAAGCGAGCAGTTTCACCTCTGAGCCGGGAGATGTCGTTCCTGGTGCTGGCGGTATTGAGAACTATTCGTTCCAGTTCATTTCGGATCCACACTGAGTTTCTCGCCAGGAAGTCTGTCTCTCGCTGCAGCGCCGATGCCGACCTGAGGAGTTCGTCGGAGGGGCGGACGGTGGTTCTACCCTCGGTGCTTGTTGTAATTGCTCTGGCATCGTTCTTAATATGGTCGTTGGGACCGTTATCGCGAATCTGTCCTGCCACTTGAGTGGCAAACTGCTTATCTAGCTGGGGAACTCCTTCCGAGCGCATGAGCACATAGGCGGCAGCCAATCTTGCTTGCGGATCACGAGAGAAGTTGAGAACGTCGCGTGTGGTTCTCAGCAAATCTTGCGACGGCGCGCGGAAATCGCTGGCTGCCCAAGCTTCGGTGATCGCTCTCACGTAAGCGATACTGTTGGGAGTGGCAGTACGGGCACGCTCTTGTTGAATCATACCGGCAAGTGCCGTTTGTCTGGCTCTGGCATCATCGGCGCTGACACGCTGCCGTCCTGGTCCTGCTTCTGATTCCCAGATCAATTGCAGCACACCCTGGCGTCTGTTGTCAGTGAATCTCGTCAGATTGTCGAGGAACGGTCTGCCTCTGTCTTCGATCCGTTCGATCAATCGCAGTCTCTCTGTCGCTTCGAACTTCAATCCTTGTGGAGCGCTGTTGTCTCTGGAGATTTCTTGCAGTATAGAGAAGCCCATGAGAGCGAGTTGCCCGTCGGTGGTTGCGATGTCGATCAACGCATGGGCAGCGGCTGCCCGCACCCGCAAGCTTTGATGATCGTTGGCCAGTCGGACCAGGATTGCTACGCGCGGATCGTTGTTGTCTGAAACCGGTATGCCGTTTATAGACTTAAAGATCTCAAAGACGATGTTGTCGTTGTTATTGCCTGGAGTTCGTATCGCTGCTTCCAGGTTCTGCGCTCGCACATCAGGAGCGGTGCCGACGTCCGGAGTCCGCATGGCGTCGTCTCTCGTCAGGGTGACACCATCTCGCAGCAGTCCCAAGATCTCTTGGGCTCGCTGTCTGACATTTACGTGGTTACCTTCGCTCGAGTTGTAGCAATGGTTGTCGGCACAGCCTTGAATCACGCCCATAGGGTTGACTGCTCGCGCCCTGAATCTCATCAGGTCCTCAAGCAGAGCCATATGCAGCTGTTCATCAGCGATTCGATCGGATTGTCCTGGCGTTCTCAGATTCTCGGCGTTGATTTGACGGGTCAGTACTGTCGTGCAAACTTCGGCTGCCTGGGCCGTATCGATGGCGCCGTCGGCATGAAGTATCCTCAAGCCGTCCAGGAGTATGAGACGCACGCTGGAGTTGACCTGGCTCGATGTGAGCAGGTTTTGTATGTGCGTGGCGGCCATGTCGCGCACCTTCTGCGGTATTACCACAGTTCGTCCATTGGATAGCTGAACCTGGGCACCACAGAGGTCACGCATGGCGGAAGCGAGATTCATGCGAATAGTGTGCTGGTCGACATCTCTGCATTCGTTGCAATTGTTTTCCAGCAAGTAAGCCATGGCGTTGATGGCGTTTGCTTGCCGTTCCATCTCTGCTTCGTTGCCACCAGGGGTGAGGGCCAGCCGGGTGAGCTCGATGGACAGCGGTCGGTAGCGGCCCCAGACGCCATCAAAGGCTCCATTCAAGCGTCTATCCGGGGCGTTCCAGTCGAACTCCGAGACTCGATCCCAGAGTACGCCGAAGGAAAATCCGCGTACTGCGTAGTAGCCGTCTTGCAAACTTCCGGACGGATCGATTCCGTATGTATCTCGTCCTGCGCCTCTCAAGGCGCTGTCCAGGTGTCGCTGTTTGAGAATCCTGAAGTCGGAGTTCTCGAGGAACGTATTACCGGACTGCGTGTTGCAGCGATAAGCTCGGTCCATGTGCATCGCGATGCGTTGCGCCACTTCAGAGATCTGGCGCTGGTCTCCCAGGGTCTGCAGCTCGCGTCGGCCTTCCTCTGAGCGAGCCAGTCTACCCACGGCTGGGTCTTGCTCGAAGTCTCTGTGCCTGATCGCCACTTGCCCGGGGTTTTGTGGATTGATTCGGTAAAGGGCTTCCAGAGCCAGCCGGCGAACGGCGGCAGACTGCTCGTAGAAGATCATTTCGGTTGAGCCCTGCACTCGCGGACCTCGGTAGAGCCGATCCTCGAGCATCTCTCTGACTCTGGCGTCGCTCCAGCCGATATCTCTGACGGTCCGGATAGCAGCCATTTTGAGCTCCGGACATTCGCCGGCATAGATTGAGTTGTTGCCGCCTGCTTGCTGGGCGTTGAACATGACCAAGATCTGATCTCGCACCCGGTTTCTCAGACTACCAAGCTGCTCGGTTGTTACTCCTGCCGACGGTGTCAGGATCCTATCCATATTGCTGAGGATTGCTACCTTCGCCAGCTCCACATCTCTCCTGCGCATACGGTCCTGGCTAGTGGCGGGTGCTTGCGGAATAGGCGTGTCCAGAAGCGCCACCACTTGTTGTCTCTGGGCCAGAGTGAGGTCCTGGTAGCGCAAACCGCGCAGAACCTCATGAGTAATCTCTGGTGCTGTCGTGCTTATTGACAGTTCGCTTGCTCGTCCCTGCACTGCCGGTCTGGAGATGCACTCCAGGAGCCTGGTATTGTATTCGGTGGCGCTGAGATCGAAGTTGACATTCTGTGCCGTCCGCACTCTGCCAAGCGATGCCAGCATGACTGTTGCTTCCAGCTTCTCTCTTTGCACCTGCTCCATGGTCAGTCCACGAACCGGTTGCACCGGTTGGGTCATTGATGCCTGCAGGCGAGTGACTAGCTGGGCCGCGAAAGTTGTCTCTCCGTTCCGTCTGGCGCCCCACTGCCGGGCAATCTCTTCCAGTTGCTCCAGTCTTTGCGACGGTCTTTCTGTGTTGTTGATCATCATCACGCGAGCAACCAGGGCGCGCAGATCCGATGGTGCCTCAGCGACGCCCTCTCTGCGTCCGTCGGCGGTAATCAACTGCATGAGCGTTCGTTCGATGTCTGCTACCCGAGAGCCGTTGATGTTGGCTAAGTGCGGCTCGAGCGACTGTCGTGAGGAAGCCATCATGTCCTGCTCTTCTTTGCGCATGTCCACTAGCAGGTGGGCGAGCCGGTAGCCGTTGCCGTCCACAATCGCGCGAGCTCTGAGCGATTCCGGTAATCTGGGGTTGCGCACGATGTCCAGGCAAAGAGCAGCCATCTCTCTGTTAGTCACCCGGCCCAGGCGCCAGAGGTAGTCACACGCCACCAACTGCTGAGCCTTCACGGTCGGCTCGAGCCTTTCGATTAAGTTGGTGCGGGTAGCTGCGTCACCGCTTCTCAGTCTCGTCATCAGCGTTCCAGCATCTGCTTCCGTGATGTCGAGATTCTGTCTCAGATATCTGACACCGTCAGCCTGGGACATGGCTGCCAGTCTTTCAACCTGGTCTCTTGGAGACGTAGTCATTTGCCGGCGCAGGTGTGCCAGGGCATTATCCACGGTGACTGTCTGCTCGATACGTCGCTCGCCAACCGGTACTTCACGCCATTCTTCGTCGGAACGGTCCTCGTCGCGAGTGAGAATGCTGTGCCCTGCCAGCTCGACAGTTCTTGTCGCCAGCCTGCCGGAAGCCGGCATAGTACCGTCGTTATTGGCGGCGAGCAACAGAAGAAGCTGGCTCGCCAGTAACTTCTCGGCGTCTGAAATGTCACCCAAAGTCGGCTCTGCAGCCAGACGTGCCACCAGATCTCGATTGGCTCTTGTGGTGTCATCTACTGTTCGCTCACCATTTTCCAGCCGTCCTTGCGTGTAACGCTCGGGGTTGGCTTGCATGCGTTGTGCCAGTATATTGGCAGCGGAAGGTTGATGGTACCCGACTAGCCGTTCGACGAATGCTTGTCTGCGTGGATCGTCTCGGTTGAGGGCCAAAATTTCCTTCGCTTCGTTGACCAGAGTATTGACTCTGTCTGTGGTGGCGCGCGAAGTAACGCCATCGAGCACTGTAGCGCCTATGGAATCGAGCATTTGTCCGGTCTGGCGGCGTACACCGGCGTCCTGCATGTTGTAGCGGTTGAGGGTGTTGTAGTCCGTCTCTGCTATGCCTCGTTCAATCTGCGCACGCGGCAGTCGCTGCTCCGGCAGTGTGCCGAAGCGCTGGTCAATTGTGCTCGATATGCCTGCCGTGATAGCGGGTGCATAGAGGAAGCCGGTCAAATTGGTGCCAAGGTGACCATAATGCGCGATGGATTCGAGCACGCCCATCGTAGCAGTGCCTGCTTTTGCGCCACCGGTGAAGAGCCTGAGCGCCGAGCCACCCAAACCGATGCCGTATACATCGACCATCATGGCGTAGTGCCGCCATTTGAGAACCTCATTGCCGTCTAAACCGAAGGGACGGATGGCGCCTGTCCGCAGTGCCGGCGCGAGAAATCCGGTGGCACCGATGAGCACACGCGCTGTAGGTAGTACCGCCGCCAGTGTGGATTTTGCGGCAAGTGCTTCGGCTGTTCCTGTTACCACGAGCCCAACGTCTAAACCGATGTTGGCTACTTTGGCGCCGTAGTGGAACATGTACTGCTGGCGCCAGCGCCACCAGCCGTTTAAATCGTCCGCTCGCAACAGCTCCATGCGACCGGTGGTATTGTGGACGACACCGATATATTCGTCCGGTCTGTAATCGCGTGTCTCGGTGACCGTGCTCACTCGCGAAAGGTTAGTATTGAATGCGGAGTCAATTTCGCTGCCCAGATACTGATAGTTGGCATAACCATCCTGGCAGTACAACCTGGTCGCGGTCACTCGAATGCGAGGTTCTCCCGTCCGCGCGTCCGTAACAGTCTGGGCGCTGAACGACTGTGACGTGTAGTCATAGTCGACTCGTCTACCGGCACGGTCCATATCCGCTCGCAACTCGCGCCGTACTACCTGACCGTCGCGTGTTCTCTCTTCGACGAAGAACCGTCCATCGTTGTTTCTGTGCACCGGCACCCGGGTACCGCCCTGATCGACGAATATTGTCTGCGGTCGACCTCTATTGTCGAGAACCATGGCAAGCCGGTTTGGATCATCTCGGTCGTAGACGAGCTGCGGCTTTTGTCCTGTCAGCGGGTCTGGATGCTCGACAAAGTCACCGTAACGCAGGAAGCTCGTCATTCCCTGTCTGTAAGCCTCCACAGCCCTGTCCACAGGACCGCGGTGGCGTTCCAGCCACTGCTCCAGGTTACGAATCTTCTGTGCGTTCTCCGGAATAGAGAGATCGAGATTCTCCGGCATGGGGAGCACGAATCTAGTCAGCTTGCCGTGACGATCGAACTCGATCGTGGCGCCCAACTGGCGCAGCTCGTTGATGGCGGCATCACGAGTGATATCAGGAGCGACGCCTTCCAGCGTCTTGTATGCTTGCGTGTAGTTGCGCATGCGGTGCATGAGGTTGCTCATTCTCAAAGCCGTGAGGTACCAGGCATCCAGTCGCTGTCTGTCTGTTACCGGCGGCATCTCCCAGCCCGCGCCTACTCCGAAGTCTTCTCTCAAAAGACGATTTAGCTGTGTTGCTTCATTGATGCGCTGATTCCTTGCGATAATCTCCTCGGCTTCTGTCCACCAGTCGCAAGTTCGTACTAGTTGTGCGAACTGAGATGGATTCCTCAAGAGATCGGCAGATCTTTCGCCCAGCTCTAGCCTCGCCTGACCGTTATGAACGCTGTGCATGAAGCCTTCCCAAATTGCCGGGAAGGCTCTGTCGCCAGCCTGCACCTGGGGCAGTTGGATAGGGCAATCATCAGGGAAGGTGTTTCTGATCTCTCGATTTTCATTGGTGCCGATTCGCATGTCGCGAGCAAGCGTGAGAACCGTTCTTGGCACTGCTGCGCGCAAGTAAGAGGACAGATGCGGATAGGCAGCCATGGTCAGCTCGAAGTTCCGCTGGCTAAGCTCTCCCAAGAGAGGCTCCAGGGCTTGTCTGCGATGGGTTAGTGAATTTTCCAGCGCGGTGATGTTGGCGTCCGATGGATCTGTCACTATCTGATCGACCAGTCTAGTTTTCTCCGCGTCTGCAGCATAGAGTCGCCGCAGACGGTTGATGGCAGTGGTTCTCGTCTCCGCATCCGGCGACTTTACCTGATCGATGAGTAGCCTGGCATAGTTGTCCGTGATTTTTGTTCGCTGCTCGGCAGTCAGATCCTGCTGATTAGTCAAAGTGACATAGAGTCTGTTAATCTCGGCATTGTCGGTGGAGGCAAGTAGCTGGCGCAGAGCATTGGTGGTGACATGACTTTTTTCGATGTCGCCGATCAAGCGTACATATATAGCATTGTCATTTGCCGCCGTAAGCAAACCGTCGACTGCTCTTGCTGTTTCAGAACCTTGTGGATATGCAGCTTTTAGCTCAGCGAGCTTTTCTCTACGATCCTGGGTGACGGGCATTGCCAGAATCTGTTCGATCAAGCGCCTACGATCAGGGTTTTCCTCCCGCTCCAAAATGCCTTGCAGAGCCTGCACCTGTCGTGAGTGTCTGTCACCGGTGAGGGCGTGAATGCGCAGCACGGGGAGAAGTCTGAGTAGCTGCTCTTGATATACACGGAAGCGATAGAGCTCTTGCGGAGTAAGGTTCTCCAGCCTGGGTACGCCTTCGAGGTTGCGTTCGATGGCGGTACGGAAGGCCGCTTCTTGTCTTTCGGCCGGGGTCTGGTTTTGTTCTACCGGCTCCATGTCCGCACCACCACACATGAATGGCTCATCGTTGCCGGGTGCGAGGTCGTCGGCGATTTGACTTTCGGCAGCTCGTGGCGTAGTGGCATCGGTCTGTGGCTGGGCAGCGGCCGTCATTGGCGTAGAGGCGTTAGTCTGTGGCTGGGCCGCGGGCGTCATTGGTGTTGTGGCATCAGTCTGTGGCTGGGCGGCGGCCGTCATTGGCGTTGTGGCATCAGTCTGTGGCTGGGCGGCGGCCGTCATTGGCGTTGTGGCGTCAGTCTGTGGTTGGGCAGCATTCGTCCCCACCGGTGGTGGCGCATCGATCATATCGCTGGCGGTGGAAAACACCAATCGCAGATCTGCCAGGTACGGATTGGTGTGGGCCTGGTTGACCATGCGAAAATATTCGCGTGCCTGCTCGAATGGATTTTCCTCTATAACTGATGGTGTACCTGGTTCAGCTCCATCGTTGGTAGCGCCGTCTACAGCACCAGCAGACTGCATTGCAGGCAGTTGCCAGGTAAGCGGGCTAGTAACGTCTTCATCCGCGGTATCGTCTACGGTGTCGGGAGAGAAGGTCAGGATATCGTAATCGACTTCTCTCTCGTTGTTGGTTGAATCGTTAATCAAGGGAACTCTCCGGTAGATCGAGGCGCAGGCACGCGGCTACGACTGTGAGACTTTCACATTCGAGCACTGGCTGGCTTGTGGGGATTCAGCAACCTCTAGACGCATGTATACAGCTATCACGACGATTTGACGCGAACTGGAGAATTAATATCAATTGCGTTTATGCACTGTGCGTTTCTGCAGAACGCTTGATCTCCAAGGGTTCTCAGCATTCCGAAGAGCGTGAATGTTCGCTCCATTCCTAAGGAATTCCGGGGAAGATCCAGTTGTTTACCGGTGGATCAACTTCTTTCGATTTCTGCGAAAATAGGAACTTCGAGTAAAGGCAAGCTGGTATTGGTCCAGCTTGCGCCCAGTCGCGAGCAAAATACCGATGACTCATATTGAAAGCCCGGAGAAGAACGATAAATTAGTTCGGCAGACCGTTGACGATCTTTACCGCAGTGATTCGCGTCGCATCTTCGCCACGCTAGTTCGATTGATCGGTGATTTTGATCTGGCGGAGGAAGTCCTGCAGGATGCGTTTGCCGTAGCGGTGGAGCAATGGCCACGAGATGGTGTACCTGCCAACCCTCGAGCCTGGATAGTGTCCACGGCGCGTTTCAAAGCCATCGACATGATTCGCCGCAGAGCGCGCTTTGACAAGACCATGGCTCAATACGGCGAAGATTTTGCCCGGTCGACCGTCGAGATGGAGGATCTGGATGAGGCGACCTTCAAGGATGACCATCTACGTTTGATCTTTACCTGCTGCCATCCAGCTCTATCAGCGAATGCGCAGGTAGCTCTGACATTGCGAGAGACGTGTGGTCTTAGAACCGAAGAGATTGCCAGTGCTTTCATCACATCACCTGTGACAATAGCCCAGCGGATAGTGCGGGCGAAAGCCAAAATCCGCGACGCGAAAATCCCTTATGAGGTGCCGGCTCTGGCTGATTTGCCTGAGCGGCTCGACTCTGTCCTCTCCGTTATTTACTTAGTCTTTAATGAAGGTTATTCCGCCTCGTCCGGAGGTGAGGCTACTAGACCGGACCTGTCCGGCGACGCTATCCGGTTAGGTCGAGTGTTGCTCGATCTCCTTCCCGATGCGGAAGTGATGGGGCTGCTTGCCTTGATGTTGCTTCACGAGTCGAGACGAATAGCCCGCACGGATGCCAACGGCGACTTGATTTTGTTGGAGGAGCAGGATCGCTCTCTGTGGAACCGCGAGCAAATAGCGGCTGGTTCTCAACTGGTAGAGCAGGCGTTGGCTACCAGACATTTTGGTGTTTACACTATCCAGGCAGCAATCTCGGCTGTTCATGCCGTCGCTCCGACAGCCGCCCTCACTGACTGGGCTCAAATAGTTCGACTGTATAATCTGCTCGCCGAAGCTGAAAACTCGCCGGTAGTGGAGTTGAACAGGGCAGTTGCCATCGCTATGCGAGATGGTGCAGAAGCCGGTCTTGCCTTGATAGATTCAATCCTGGAGCGAGGTGAGCTGGCCGGATATCACCTGGCGCACGCAGCCAGAGCCGACTTCTGCCGGAGGCTGGGAAAATCCGCAGAAGCCAGGGTTTCCTACGAACTAGCGCTGGCGCTTGCTAAACAGGAGCCGGAACGACGGTTTCTGGAAAAGAGACTGAAAGAGCTCGCGTGAATAAATTCTCATAAAACAAATGTCGATCTGCCTCGTCGCCGTTCGACTACAAGATGAAAACCCAAGAAACTCACTCATTGGCAAGGAGGAATTATGAAATTCATCTGTCTTGGCTACGCAGACGAATCCAAGCTGCAAGCAATGTCTCAGGAGGAACTCTCGAATTTAATGGAGGAGTGTTTCGACTATGACGACGAACTGATTCGTGGCGGTCACTTTGTTGGCGGCGAAGCACTGAAGAGCGCCAGTAATGCTGTCACATTGCGGCTTCGCGGTGGAAAGGTGGATGTGACGGACGGACCTTATGCAGAAACCAAGGAGCAGCTTGGAGGCATTCTTTTTCTCGACGCAAGAGATCTGAATCATGCTATTTCGCTTATGTCGAAACACCCAGGAGTGAAATTTGGGCCTTTCGAGATTCGTCCGGCTGATGAGGAGTTTAACGCGTTCGTTGCTGAGCGCAACAAGGGAAAACTTTCCCAAGCGGCCGAGGAGGTCAGAAGATAATGAAGTATATGTTGCTCATTTACAGCGACGAAGCGGCCTGGTCCGAAGGAGAACGCGCCGAGTGCATGTCTGAGTCAGCAAAGCTGTGCCACGAGCTGCAGGCCAGCGGACAATATCTGGACGCTTCGCCACTGCATTCGGTGACAGCCGCGACCAGTTTGCGTATACGCGACGGCAAGCGGGTGATCACAGATGGTCCGTTTGCTGAGACCACGGAGCAGCTTGGTGGCTACTACCTTATTGACGTAAAAAATCTCGATGAGGCGATCGCTTTTGCCAGCCGGCTTCCACCAGCGAAGAAAGGAACGGTGGAGATTCGTCCTCTCTTCGAGTTGGATAATCTGCCAGCGCGGGCATGACCAGCGCTCATAGCATTGCGCACAACTATTTTTTGAAAGAAACGACTAAAACCAGACTACAACAGGAGAAAACGATGAGAGTAATGGTGATTGTGAAGGCGTCGAAGTCCTCGGAAGCCGGCGAAATGCCAAGCGAACAACTTCTCAAAGAGATGGGAAATTTCAACGAGGAGCTAGTGCACGCTGGAATCATGCTGGCTGGAGACGGACTGCATCCCAGCTCGCGAGGATATCGAGTTCGTTTTTCAGGCAAGGAGCGAACGATAATTGATGGTCCGTTCGCCGAGACCAAGGAGCTTATTGCAGGCTACTGGATATGGCAGGTGGACTCGATGGAACAGGCTCTCGAGTGGGCAAAGCGCTGCCCGAATCCACACGCAGAAGAGTGTGAGCTGGAGATTCGCAAAATATTCGAGGCGGAGGATTTCGGTGACGAGTTTACTCCTGAGCTGCGCGAACAAGAAGAAAGAATCCGCGCAGAAGCTCTCAAGCAGCTGGCGAAATAGGTATATAGCGAAAAAGGAGAGTAATAATGACCAAGAGCAATAAAACAATTCCGGAAGGATTTCATACGCTGACGCCGCATCTGATCATCAAGGATGCAGCGAAGGCAATCGAATTCTACAAAAAAGCATTTGGTGCCGAAGAAGTAAACCGCGCACCTATGCCGGATGGCAGACTCATGCACGCATGTGTGAAAATTGGCGATTCCATGCTGATGCTCTGCGATGAATTTCCAGAGTATGAGTGCGGTCTCAGTCCGCAAACCTTGAAGAACTCGCACGCCACTATACATATGTTTGTCGAAGACGTCGACAAAGCGTTCAAACAAGCTATCGAGGCTGGTGCTACCGAGGTGATGAAACCAGAAGATCAGTTTTGGGGGGACCGTTATGGCAGGCTGGTTGATCCATTCGGCCAACCGTGGAGCCTGGCGACACACAAAGAAGATCTCACGCCTGAAGAGATGCAGAAGCGCATGGAGCAAGGCTGCGCGATGGCGCAGGAAGCGTCGAAAAAATAGTTGTTGCTCCATAAATGATCTAACAAAGAGGAAAAGATAATGAGTACACCATTAGAAATAGTCAAAAAAGCCTATGCAGCCTGGGAGTCGAAAGACGTTGAAGCACTGCGAACATTGCTTCACCCTGATTACAGGGCGGACGTGCCCGGCGGCATGGAAATTGTCGGTATCGAAGGTGCTGAAAAGTGCCTGGAGCTCTGCCCATTTGAGCAACACAGCGAAAACGTGACTTACATAGCTGACGGCGACCGAGTTGTCAGAATGTGGGACTTCGTCGCGACAGCTCCGGTTGAGTTTAGAATGCGCATGGCAGAGCTTAACGTTGTGAAAGACGGAAAGGTAGTCTACAACGAGGCCTTCTTTGATAGCTCCGCGTGCCCTAAGGAAGTTCAGGAGATGTCCGAGTCTGCAATCGCACCATTCAAGAAGAAAGAGACTGCCACAAGCGGTACCAAAAAGTAAGCATCAGCTAATCGATAAGCATTCACTTCGCCCGGCCAGAGCTCTAGCCGGGCGATTTTCTTGGTTTAAAGATTCACGGAACACAGCCGAAGACCTTAGTTGCCACATTTTTCAGATTCAATTAGCCTGGTTGCTGGGCGTGAGTCCAGAGTGGTTGAGAGGCAGACTTAGTCAGGCGATCGACTGAAAAGATTTGCGCGTTTGCTCCCTACAACTGCGCGCGGTACAAGCGATGTTTGTCATTCGAGGCACATTCTGGCAAGTCTAACCAATTTGCTCAACTCCGACAAATACCTTGCCTCCCAGGAATAATCCATGCGCAATGCTGTTGGGAAGGCAAGATGTGAGTCCTATAATTAAGTTTAGCGGACCGTTGGTGTGACTGTACCGGATGAGGTGCCACGACCGCCCGTTGGCGAATTAGCCAGCAGTTGTTCGAACGCCATGAAGAGGACCATTGCTGTTCCGGCCCAACCGATGGCTCGCTGGGCATTGCCTGCAAAATCTCGTCCACCGGCTCTGGCATTGTGTCGTGCCACCACCTCACGAAGTACTGTCTCTCTTACTGCCGATCTCTCTTGCGGAGTGGCCAGTCTCTCGTAGGTTCGCAGCTCTTCTTCCAGTTGTCTGCGTTTGTTCTGGTCGGTCTCTCGTTCGATTCCGTCTCTAAGCAGCTCACGGAACGCCGTATCATTGTTATATCGTTCGACAATCTCTTGTACCCTGCCCTGAGCAAGGCGGTCAACGACCACCCTCAGTCCACCTGGTAGCTCTACCGTGACGACATCGACGGTGCCACCAGGCCTGGGCTCGCTACTGCGGGGATCCGTGGACCGGCGCTCTCCTTCGACTAGAGTGGAGCGTCCCATTAACTCATCGCCTTGCGGTGGGCGTACTCGTGAATTGCCGCTCTGGCTCGTATCAGTGGTTGGAGCCGGTGCCTCTCTCGCTTGCTCCCTGGCTGGTGCAGGGCTTTCGCTAGCTCTTGGGCTCAGTTGATCGACAAACTCGCGCAGCTGGGTTGTTCCTCCATCGCGCAGAAGTCCTCGACTTGTCTCTGCCAGGAGGAAGCGGATTCCGGCGTTGAGCTGATTACGACCATGCAGCGCTAGAACATCAGTTGCCAGTTGTCTCAGTTCCGTAGCTCTGTTTGGATTTTGACTTGCCAGCTCGAGGAGTTGTTGCAAGCCGGGGCGAATCTCTTGAGGAGCAGAAGCCACTCGCTGTTCGATCGTTTGACCACCGTCTGTGGTGGCTGATGGATGGTTGCCTTCTGCGGGTGGGCGATCAGCGGCCGGAGGTCTGTTGCCACCACCCGTGCTATCTCCGCTCCCTGGTTGATTGCCACCATTGCCTGGTCTGGTGCCACCACCACCAGGTCGATCGGAGCCGGGCGGGCGGTTGCCATCTCCGGGGGGACGGCTGCCGCCGCTGTTGCCCTCTGAGCCGGGTGGACGGTCGCCGCCAGATCTAGGTGGTGGATCTATGAAGCTTCTGCGCACATCGTTGATTGGCGTCTCCCTGGTCACTCTCGTGCTGTCGCTCGAAAGAGACTGTCGTACCTCTGCAGAATTGAGCTCCCGAGTACAAGCTCTTTCTAGTCTCTTGAGCTCGTCAGCGGCTTTGACGAGGTCGACGTCTGTTCTCGTCACCTCTCCGGTTCTATTCAGCCGCTCAACCTGAGGCGGTGCATTATTGGATAGTACCAGTCGGGTGTTCGCATTGGGGACTTTCAGACTGAGTCGCAGCTCTGCTCGTCCGTCAGCGCCATTGACAGGGTTGGAGAAGGTTGCCTCTACGCCTACTCTGGCGAGGTCGCGCACCACCTGTTCCAGAGCCGCTTGTCTGGCTTCTCGAGGTAGTTCGGCGAGCCGATTGAGTGAACGGCCCAGATTCTCCAGCCGTCTGGCTACGTGTGAATCGGTGCCTGCAAGAGCTTCTCTTGCGGCTCTTGCCACGTCTTGTTGACTGGCTCTATCTGTGGTGTCGCGTGCCGGCACCTGTCGCTCAGCATTAGCCTGTGCAGCAGTGAGGTCTCGAAACTGGTTAAAAGGCATCAACTCAAATCGTCTTGTTTGTGCCGTCTCCACCAGGCCGCGGCGAGTGTGTTCGTATACTCTGCCTTCACGATCGGCATAGAACTTTTGACCGTTCACTTCGAACGGCGTATAGTCGCCGAACTGTCCTCGGCGTGGATTGAAGTTTTCTCCGGGTGTCGTTACTTCTCTCAGGTTTTCCTGTGGTCCTATGTCGCCGGTTCGTTCCAGGACAACTCGACCATCTCTTGCTCGCCCACGACCTTCAAAGCGCGTCTGCTCTCCCGGTCTAAGCTCTCTGTCCACCGGCGGCCTCTCGCCGAATCCTTCCAGCGGTCTCAGCTCATTAGCTGCTCGCACTGTTTCACGATTGACACGGAACTGGTGGTATTTACTTCTTATCCTCAGGATCGACTGCAAAGCAAGGCCTAATCCCAATGTAACTAGAGCGATGTCCGTGGCGATGTCGGTCTCATATTTTCCACCCTCCGGCTCATCGTCTATCTCTGTGACGCCGTGGTGTCGTGAGAGGTCGAGCTCCGCGAATCTGGGATCCGTGCGGGCTGGAGCGTTACCTGCGGGCGGATTGGCAGCTCTGTTTTCAGGCTGAGGATTTCCCGCTAACTCGTGCTGCCGCTGATTATGTGCTAGAAACGCGCTTCTCCGTGAATCCCTGAATCCTTGCTCGAATTCGATGCCCGGGTTTTGCTCTACATATCGTAGAAGCTCTAGCCTGGCGTCGCGTAGGAGTGTTGCGTCGCCTGTGGCAATCTTTGCGAAGGCGAAGTTGACACCAAAGGAGATGCGCAGAGTAGTGGCATTCTGCGCTCTGGAGATTGCCTGTCGCTCTCTTTCGAAGAGTTCAGTCCGAACTTCAACGAGCGGGTCAATATCTGCATTGGCACCCTGCTGGGCAATCTCAGCATCCTTTTTGATCGTCTCTACGAAGCAGTTTAGTCGCTCTCTTTCTGCGCTTCGTTCTAGCGTCTCAGCCTGCCGAACCGCTTGCTCGAACTGCGGCCTGGCCCTTTCGAAACCATGCTGGAAAAATGTTTCGGATGCCTCTTGCATCAACTGTACAGGCGTTCTCGCTGCTTCGCGAGCAGGCGGAGCCTGGTTGTCGGTCGGTTGTGTCCTTGCCGAGCCGCCGGTACTTGCTGGGGCGGTGCTACCAGTTGCGCGAGTGCCCGGACGAGGCATTATGCTCTCGGGGCTGAGGTCGCTTCGCCAGACAGGAAGCGCGCGCATTCTGCGAGCGGCGGCCATTTCTGCATAGCTTCGTACAATGAGGTCGCGGAATTGAGGCGCTGCCTGTAGTGTCG
>CAYTDR010000027.1:0-19173 GCA_964436185.1 uncultured Candidatus Obscuribacterales bacterium
ATAACAGCATTGTCGCGAAGAGCGCGTAGGCTGCTGAAAGTAGTTTGTTCATATCACTTTTTTCCTTTCAATTTTCGGGCAATCGCGAATCCAGAAGCCACAATTGCACCAAACAACAACACGCCAGCGATTACAACCGATACTGGATGGTCGAGGTAAACCGGTATGGGGTCAACCAGGTCTGCAAATGCCGGGGCTGAAAGAAGGAACGTAGCGAAAAGAGCGTAAACAGTTGAAAGTATCTTGTTCATCCTTGCTCCTCGGTAATGACTGGCACAACATCAAGTTATCAATTGCCCAACCATTATGGAATGACGAAAACACTAAACAGTTTAGGCGAGCAGATACGAACGACTAAGTTTTCGGGCTAAACAATGTTCCAAGACCATGCGGGACTGTGCGTGGAAGGATGACTTCCACCGACTCCAACCCTGTTGTCAGGATTTCAGATGTCATCACGCTCGGATGAGGTCTTCTTCACTCACAAACAACAGTCAGCCTTTCGTGCTGAGTCTACCAGCTCCCTTTGTTTGATATTGAGAAGACCATAGTACAGATCCAAGTACTGAGGCACAATGATTTCGGTGGTGAATCTGCTGTGTGCCACTGCACTGGCGTTCCGTCCGAGTGTTGCTCGTAGCTCCGGATCACGGATCAGACTTTCTATGGCTCTCGTTAGCTCCTGCGGATTTCCGAACGGTACCAGCAGTCCATCGATTCTATCTCGCACCACTTCCGGTATCCCTCCGACATTGGTGGATACGCTCGGACATCCGAAGAACATCGCCTCTAGAATACTAAGACAGAAGCTCTCTGTTTCCGATGTATAGAGCGCAAGATCCGCACATGCTAAATAGTCGTCTATCTCCAGCACGTTTGCCTTCACGATTATCCGGTCCTCAAGACCCAGCCCTCGCACTCTTTCTTCGTACTGGGCGAAGTCGCCGCCGGCAAGGACCAGCAACTTGAAGGATTCTTTAGGACGAACTGCTGCGATGGCGTCGAGCAGAAGATCAAATCGTTTCACCGGTCGTAAGTTAGAGGAGTGAAGAATCACCAACTCATCCTTTTTTATACCGAGATTCTTTCTCACTTCTTCTCGCGTGTTACCTGGTGTTCCTGGCTCGAAGAAATTGTAGATCACTTCGATCGGTCCATCGAAACCGATCACTCGTCTGGTCTCGTTCTTCAAAAACTGGGATACGGCAGTGACTGCATGTGATTGGCGCAGAGCATGCAGTATCGCCGGTCCATAACTAGGATCCGCACCCAACAGAGTGGTGTCGGTACCATGGAGGGTGGCGACGACTTTGGGGCGTTTCTCCGGAGGCAGCATGCAGAGAGCAAGTACGGCTGCTGTCGCATGTGGAACCGCGTAATGAACGTGCAATATGTCGAGTTGGTTCTCGCAACAGACTCGCGCCATCTCTACTGAGAGGGGCAATGTATAGTCAGGATACTTGAACAGCCCGTAGCTGCTGATGTTTACCTTGTGAAAGTGAACTCGCGGCATGTTTTTCGGCAGCCGGAACGGTGGATCGTAGCTGATGAAGTGCACTTCGTGTCCGAGCTCGGCGAGTCCGACGCCTAACATCGTGGCGATGACACCACTGCCTCCGACTGACGGATAGCAAGTGATTCCTACTTTCAATGGTCTCATGGCGTTCATATCAGAATCTTCTCGCTCCTTTACCCGCATGTGTCAGAGACTCAAATACGAGCGTGTCGTTGGGGAACAATTGAATGGCATACTCGACTCCAGCCTGAATTCCAGCCAGCCTGGCACGAGTAAGTTGGAGGTCGATGTAATTTCGGCTTTTGGTTTGAGTTTCGTGCGCCTGCATCGCTTCTGTCCACTGCGATACTATATGTGGTGCAGATATATCGATAAGTATGGATGAAGCACCGCAAGCGCCACCTTCGGTGGTGACTGCATAATAAAATAGTTGTTCAATCTGGTGAGTGGGCAAATCATCTAGTTCCTGCAATCCGCCATATCTTGCATAGCGGCAAGCATCTCGCACCAGCTTACCGAGCTTGGAGTGGTCCGGATGTTGGTTCTCCCCGCATGTTGGAGCGAGTACTGTCCGGGGGCGGAAACGCCGGACTAAAGCGGCGAGGCTGAAGGCGTTCTGCACATTGAGTTCCAGATGGCAGTCTCCGCCTAGATCGATAAACTCGATGCTTGCCTGAAGGAGTTCGGCGGCCCGTCTGGACTCTTGCTCGCGTTGAGCGGGAGTGCCGCTGGTTCCAGCTTCTCCGAGCGAAGTGACGACGAAATGGGCAGAATTGCCATTGGCGGTCTCGAGGGCAATAACCCCGCCGCAACCAAACTCGATGTCGTCAGGATGGGCGCCGAAAGCCAGTATCGAACAGAAGCTCTCATTCGCGCTCATAATATGCTTCTCCTGACCTATCAATGGCATCGCGAGTGATGAATTCTATCTCCGGCGCCTCGTCCTTGGAGAGGTATTCTTGCTCGCCTGCACCGGCTATGTAGTGAGTGCAGTTTATCACGGACTGCATCCAGCGAAGCCTGCTGTCGCGGGCCGGGCTGATCTGCTCTTTACCGAACTCAACGAGAGGAAGATCGATATATTCATCGCCGCCTTTGTGTAGTCTCAAACCGCCGTTCTCAAAGCGTGCCCGAACGATTTCGTTTTCGTACTCGATGTCCACGAAGAAGTCGGAGATGTCGCAGGCGGCTCGGCGGAATTCAGGGCTGCCTGACCGGACAACGGAGATACCCTCTAGCAGTCCCATTGCGCGGTACATCTCGAGACAGAAGTCTGCGATATTGTCGGACTGGATCTCCTCGAATGTCTTGATCAAAGGCCTATCGACATAGTTGGGCAGTTGGGCAACCGTCTTATCCTGCCAGCCTTGCGGAATTCGTTTGGCATACAGGGGTGAATACTTCTTTTGTAGCTTGTTTTCAAAGGCGAAATTCAAAACTGCTGTTTCGTCTGTGGTGCGATGGCGCACGACCGTTTTTGTCTCCCGAGGATCGTGGTCGCTGTCATGGTAAAAGAAGACTATTTCTCCTCCTATCTCACTCTGCAATCGTCGTGCGCTGTCGATTTTCGATACCAGAAAGCGTTTGGGAAAGAAGCCGCAGGGCTGCTGTCCAAAGCAGATTACGGGTGCGGTCATGATGGCGTTCCTCCGGTTGTTCTCAAATCTCCCTTGCCGATCATGGACTGCACAGCCAAACTAAGAAAAACGCAAACAGCGCATCCGATTAGAGGCAGCCAAAGATAAGAGATTGTCAGGTTGAAGTACAGATAGAAGATCAATATCTGGGCTGCAAGAGCGGACCAGAACATAGCTGTTCCACCCACACGCTTGATGAAGAATGCCACCAGAAACAGTGCCAGAAGGACGCCATAGAAAATGGAGCCTAGTATATTGACTGCCTGAATCAGGTTTTCCGAAAGAGTGGCGAAGAGCGCAAAGACAATGGCGAGCAGACCCCAAAATGCTGTGAACCACCTGCTCATGACCACACATTCGTGATCGGATGCCTTCTTATTGGCGATCAGTCTGTATATGTCGATCGTGGTGCTTGCACCGAGCGCGTTAAGTTCCGCAGCTTTGGAGGAAAGAGCTGCGAGCAGAAAGGTTGCCACCAAAAGACCCACCATCCCATGAGGGAGTTCCTTGAGGATAAATGAAATGAACACGTAGTCGGCGTTGTTTGCTTTCACGAGCTTATTCTGGGCTTTCAGCTCTTCTGTTGCGGCAGTTCTGATGCTTTCTTCTTCTTTCTGTGCCGCCGCCGCCGAACTAAACTCCGCCGTCGCACGATCATTGTCACCGGCTTTCTTTGCCTGAATCCAACTCTCCAGCGACTTCTTCACCCTCGAGTGAGTATCATCGAACGAAACCTGATAGGCTCGCAGCTTCGCGCTCGCTGTTTGACTGTTCATGTAACGGTTGACAGTCTCGTCGAAGAATAGCGGGGGTTTTTCGAACTGGTAAAAGACGAAGATCAACACCCCGAGCATGAGGATGAAGAACTGCATGGGAATCTTCACGATGGCGTTGAACAATAAACCGAGCCTGCTTTCTCGCACGGAAGAGCCGGACAGATACCTTTGCGCTTGCGATTGATCGGTGCCGAAATAGGAAAGCATCAAGAATGTCCCGCCCAGCACGCCGGAAAAGATCGTGTAGCGCTCCGTCAGGTCAGTTGAGAAGCTTACCGCATTGAGTTTTTGGAAGCCACCGGCGACAGTTAGCGCGTCCGGAAAGGAGAGGTCCGGCGGAAGTTTTGCTACTACAAACAGTGCAGCCGCGATCATACCCGCGGTGATCACGGTTATCTGGTATCGCTGGGTTACTGTGACTGCGTCCGTTCCACCGAAAGATGTGTACAGCGTCACGAGCAGACCGGCGCCGATGATCGTAATCGGCAACGACCATCCGAAGACTGTCGAGAGCACTATTGCCGGTGCATAGATGGTTAGCCCAGCTCCGATGCCTCGTTGAAGGAGAAATAGAAACGCGCCGAGCAAGCGCGTCTTCACATCGAAGCGAGTCTGCAGGTACTCATAGGCCGTGTATACACTGAGCCTATGGAAGTTGGGAATGAAATAGATGGAGATGATTATCAAGGCGACGGGGACGCCGAAGTAAATTTGAATGAAGCTCAGTCCGTTGAGATAGCCCTGTCCTGGCGTAGAAAGAAAGGTTATTGCACTTGCCTGAGTGGCCATCACAGAAAGCCCGATCGCCCACCAGGGAGTCTTCCCCGCTCCTTTCAAGTAGGCTCTAAGATCTTGACGTCCTCTCGTTTTCCAGATACCGATGGCGGTGATAACGGTCACCGTGATGAACAAGACCGCGATATCAATCTCATTCATCCGAAGTAGCGTTCCAGACAGATCAACAAAGCGATCCAAAGCACGAAGCTTCCACAAACGAGAAAATATGCGCCGCGCCATGTGCTTGGCCAGGGAAGCCCGGTGCTCTCCTCGTCCTCATTTTCTATCGGGCTCGTTGGAACTGAGCCGGTAGATTCTGCTTCTTCGCTCGTATGCTCATCGGTCATATCGACCTTTTGGATCCTCGTTCCAAGGGATTACCTTTGGCTTAAGCCATACAATCCTGGTACTCGACTCCTCCTTCACGCTTGCTTCAGCTGTCCACGACAACCTGGCTCGAAGCTCTAATCAATTTTCATTAATGACTCTTACCGAGGGCAAGTAGGTTGGCGAACAGTCTGTATGCTCCGGGAATTGCCGCGGGAAGCTGACGGAAGAAACTAAGGCCTGTATATACATAGTTTCCTTTTCCGTATCGTGCCACCAAAAGTGAACCACGGGTTTCCGGTTCGTCAGCGTCCTTGCATGCGAGAATGGGAGTGAACTTTTCATCCCAGCTTCCGGCGAAGTAGAGCCCGCGCTCCTGTACCCATCCATCAAAATCAGCTTGTGTAATCTTGTTGGGTTTGTTGAGTATGGGGCTTTCAGGGTCAAGGAAGGTGATTGGCGCTTTCTCGTCGGTTACTCTATCCTTGGTGATTGTCAGCTCGAACGGAGCGATCTTAGTAGCTTTCAGGTTATCCGGACGATTGTATTGAACAATCATCGTGCCACCATTTTTCACATACGAGAGCAAGAGCGGCATGGCTTTCTCCATGTTCTCGCGGACGTTGAGAGCTCGCACTCCGAGAACAATCGCATCCAGTCCTTCGAGATTTTTCGACGAGAGGGTTGAATCATCCAGCACCCGTACGTCTAATCCCATCTGCTGCAAACATTCTGTGATGCTGTCTCCCGCGCCAGGCAAATAGCCGATTACTTTGCTCTCGGTCTTCAGATCGAGACTGACGGCATGCACTACTGCTGGTGGCTGCAGAACTTGCAGTGGAAGATGGGGGTAGTTGATCTCCTGTCTCTGATTTCTGTATAAATGCCCGTCCACTCTGGCAGCCGCGACAATATCGGCCCTGCCGGCCTGCGCCGGAGCTGTGATTTTGAAGGTGAGCTGAATCTTCTGTCCTCTTTCCGCCAATTTGAACTTGCTTTCTTTGGGCTCCACTTTCCAGTCCTTGGGAGCTTCGAGAAGCAGCTTGCCGGCAACATTTGCCCGCGCAGACTTAACCTCCACCTCTACGGTGGAACTTTGTCCCGGGCGCATAATTGCCACTTCTGCCTTGAAAGCAAGCGATACAGGAGGAATGACGCTAAGGCGTCGTCCGCTACCATTGCCCGCGGTGCCATTGCGGTCCGCCACTGGCTCGTCTCTGACAACTAATTGCTGGTCACCGATGGCGAAGACCTTTTCCACTGGAAGTGCGGGAAGATTTTCTGCGGTTCCTATCAGGTTGGGGTCCTCGACATGGAACATGCCGGGCTCACCCTTCGATTGTAACCAGTATGGCTGAGTGAGAGGAATACTCTCGGGCACTTCCATGACTGAGATGACGGTTTTCGGTTTGCCTTGTTGTAGCTCTGCTCCAACAGCGATTTCCTTCTTGAGATTGGGAAATCGAATTGAAAGCCAGCGCACGGTTGTTCCTTCGGGAATGGCGAAATTGACCTGTGACGAGTTTTCCACTTCCAGCTTTTCGCCAGGCACCACGTCGGAACTTCCTGTCAATGTCTTGGTTTGCAAGCCGAGGCATTCCTGCAGAATGCGATCCAGCTGCTCTTTTTTGCCGGCAATTACGGAATCCTTGTCTCCTCCCTGCAGCTTATTCAACATCTCTCTCAAACGCAGCAAGTCGGGAACGCTCGTGGCCGGGTTCTCTGAGTTGAAATGACTGATTACACTGTTGGTCAGAGCAGCAATTTGTTCTCCGCCCTCGACTCTTTCCCACCCTGTAGCGATACCGTCCATGATATCGCCTGTGGTTGGTTCACCATCCAATACCTGGAACAACTCCTCGCGCTCAACCTTGTCTGCACCAGGAAACTGGAAGGTATCGAATCCCTGCGTTTTATGCATCGAGCGACTGGCTTCAGCGATAGAGCGGAAGGTTTCACCGGTGATGGCATCTGCTCCACCGATATTCACCTTCAGCATTTTGTCCGGCTCTGTGATTTTGTCTTTCTGAAATCTGGAGGCGTTCCAGAAGAGCCGCTTCGGCTGCCAGGCCGGGAGACCGAGTTCTGGGAAAGCAGATGGATCACCTGTCATCTTGTACGCTTCCATGGCGAGGACTGTTGCTGTTGTGTGCTGACCGTGTGTGCCGCCTGGACTGGGCGAAAAGCGTGTAATAACTATATCCGGATGGAACTGTCGAATGACGCGCACAATGTCGGAGACAAGCGCCTTTTCATCCCAGACAGCGAGTGTCTCTTTATAGCTTTTGGAAAAGCCGAAATCAATTGCACGAGTGAAGAACTGATGGGCACCATCGATTTTTCTGGCAGCAAGCAACTCTTGCGTTCTCGCCACACCGAGCTTCTCTCCCAAATCCGCGCCTCGCACGTTCTGCCCACCGTCGCCGCGTGTCAGCGACAAGTAGGCTGTGCGATATGAACGGCCCCTGGCAAGATAAGCGAGAAGCTCTGTATTTTCGTCATCCGGATGTGCTGCTATATAGAGCACACCCGCCAGATTCTTGAAGCTCTCGAGCTGTCGTAAGATTTCTTTCGACGAATTGACTTTCATATCCGCTCCTGAAGCAGAACACCCCAGGAGTGACACCACGCAGCATATCAGCAATATGATTGCGCCGCGTCTCCTCCTGGAGCTTGATTCGATTAGACCGCCGAAGCGTGAAGTGTTCACTTCAGTTTCTTGATTAACTCTTCGTTCAGTTTGATGTACGCATAGTCGTTTGCTTCTTTAGACAGTTTGAGCGAGCCTTCCGCATTTTCGAGAGCCGCTTTCCTATCGCCCAATCTGTCAAGAATCTTGGCTTTCAAATGCATCATGAAGAACGTTACCCGCTCTCCAAGAGCCTTGTCCATCCATTCGATTGCTTTCTTGGGATCCTTGTTGTTGTTGTAATAGAAAGCTGCCGCCTGGAAATATGGCTTATTCGGTTCATCTGAACTCATTACCTTGTCTATTTCCTCGGTCAGAGCGTCGACGTACTCGACTTCCAGTTTGATTGGGACCTTCGTTTTGTCCCAGGCTAGAATCAAGTTCGACGACTGATCGCGGATCTCATCAAACTCGATCGTGAATGCATCAAGCCGCTTTGACAGACTGGCTGGCGTGACCTTGAACTGCAATACATCTGCCTTTTCGTCATATTTATAGTGTCCCCAGTCTGCTGGTTTATTGACGATAACCGTCCATTCGTCTTTTTCGGGAATGGTCATTAGCGCATAGGTACCGGCTTCCACTTTGTTGCCGTTCAGTTTTACCGGGGTGCTGAACGTCAATTTGGTGGCAGCGTTTGCACCAGTTCTCCAGACTTTTCCGAACGGTACTACATCTCCGAAGATCACCCGATCTTTGACTCCTGGGCGGGAGTAAGTGATCTCTACGTCAGTCAGTCCGACACGTTGCTTCACTGTGCAAGCCGGGCTTGCCTGAGGAAACTCAAGCTTTCGCGTCTCCGCGGATACGGCGGTGTTGATCATTAGAGCGATACCTGTTGAGATTAAAAAGGGTAATGTCTTTGATGGCATGGATACTCACTTGTCTTATATGTATGAACGTGCAGAGCGGCAGGGTTTCCTGGCTCCACTCGAAGCCTTGTCGATTGCTCTTCTGGAATTAAAACCGACCGGTCGACTAGAGTCAAGTCCGACCTTCGCGAACCTTTATGGACAACGTATTGGCAAGTGTGCAACTCGGCGGTAATTTGGAGCGCAATGCTAAGCGCCCGCACAAGTCTGGTGATGGGATGAAAATCGACGCAGTATCGAAACGAACTGAAAAACTCTCCTTTACGATTCTTTTCGAACCATTGTGTTGCCAAGTCGTTGGATGTTAGCCTGCTCTCATTGAATCAGGGGAACAGCATGACCGCAGGCATCCGCGAGCAAAGCAAAGTTACTGGAGTTGGTGTTAGACATCATCACCATCATCATGCTTTCTTGGGAGCGGCCTGAACGGATTGCTACAGCCCCTGGCTGAAACACCATTCAAGAGCCCGCTTCCGAAGCGGGCTTTTTTTGAGGCTGATTTATGTTGAATACTAAAGAAGAGACAATACAAAAAGACGAGAGTACTGCCTCGTCGTCCGGAGAATGTGAAGTGACGAAAGAACTGCTTTCCATGACCATTCCCACCGGGCGCATACAGGAGAAAGTGATCGATCTCCTTAATCGCATCGGACTCGACTTCAGCAAGGCCGGACGCTCATACAAGCCGGTCTTATCGACAAGCGGCATCCGAGCGAAAATGCTGAAGGGGCAGAACATTCCGGAACTCGTTGCATTGGGCCGGCACGACTGCGGTTTTGCCGGCTATGACTGGATTGTAGAACGCAACGCCGACGTTGTGGAGCTGCTTGACCTTGGTTTTGATCCGGTGAAGATCGTCGCTGCTGTTCCTGAAGAGATCGAAAGTGAGCGGACAAGCGCCTTTCGCAGTCTCGGGCGTCCCATTGTCATCGCCTCGGAATACCGAACTCTGACCGAGAATTATGCCCGGAAGAACGGATTCGATTCGATCTTTTTGCAGACGTTCGGCGCCACGGAAGCACTGCCTCCGGAAGATGCTGACATGATCGTAGACAATACCGCCACCGGTACCACGCTCAGCCACAATCGACTGGTTATTATTGATGAGCTGTTGCGCTCAACCACTCGATTTTTCACTAACGCGAAAGTGCTCGAGAATCCACATAAGCGGCGCATGCTCGAAGAAATGACCATGTTGATGAAAAGCACTCTGCAAGCACGCGAGCGTGTCTTGTTGGAGATGAACGTCGCCTCTGCTGATTTCGATAAGCTCGTGCAAAATCTTCCTTGCATGCGAGCACCAACGATTTCCGAGCTGTACAACGGGCAGGGATATGCCATTAAGATTGCAGTCTCGTCTGCTGAAGTGAAGACTCTGATTCCACAATTAGTGGCATTGGGCGCCAGAGACATTCTCGAATACAAGTTAGAGAAGATAGTGAGCCAGTCATGAGCAGCAGTCCATCAATCCGATTATCAGGGACTCAGGTTGAGCTAATGGCAGATTGCATCGTGGGTGAGAACAAGACCGAAGTCGACCTGGTCGATGTGGGGGGCGGGAATGTCGGCAGCGTGCGAAGGTCGTTGCAGCGGCTGGGTGTCAAGTTCCATGATGTCGGCGCCGGCAATCTCCCGAGCGGTCTTCGTCCACTTATTCTGCCGGGCGTCGGAGCGTTCGGCACTGTAATGAAAGCACTCGCGGCTGATGGACTCGATCGACGAGTGAAATCGCTGGTTCTCGAGGGAACGCCACTCTTAGGAATCTGCGTGGGCATGCAGGTTCTCTTTCACACGAGTGAGGAATCGCCCGGCAGCAAGGGGCTTTCGTTGATCGACGGACAGGTGAGGAAGTTCCAGCACGGTAAAGTTCCACAGATCGGATGGAACAAAGTAGAGCCCCAGCAGGATGGCTGGGAGCCAGGATTCGTCTATTTTGTCAACTCCTATTTCCCTCAACCCGAAATAGACGATGTGACACTCTATCAGGCCGACTATGGACAGCCGTTCTGTGCGGCGATCAAAATAGGCAATATAACTGCTTTTCAGTTCCATCCCGAAAAGAGCGGTGAGTTCGGCAGTCGTCTATTACAAAAGTGGGTGCACAGTGTCAGTTAGCGGCAATCTTTGCAAACGAATCATCCCCTGTCTTGACGTGGCCGACGGCAAGACGGTCAAAGGAGTTAACTTTCAAAACCTGCGGCATATCGGCGATCCAGTCGAGCTGGGGCTGCGATATGAGAGCGAGGGCGCAGATGAGCTCACTTTCCTCGATATCTCCGCATCGGTGGAAGGACGATCTACGGTTGTCGATCTCGTCAGCCGAGTAGCAGACAATCTCTCAATTCCATTCACCGTAGGTGGTGGTATTGCAAATCTGGATGATGCGAAACGACTGCTTGCCAGCGGCGCCGACAAAGTCACAATCAACACGGCAGCAGTCAACAATCCGACCCTTATCGGGCAGATTGCCCGAGAATGGGGCTCGCAATGCTGTGTTGTGGCGATTGATGTTCGTTCTGTCAAGCATTCGCCCGATTCGCCGAACGCCGGCCCGAATGGCAACCTGCACGAAGGACGGTGGCATGTCCTGATCAAAGGTGGCCGAGTGGATACCGGACGTGACGCCTATCTGTGGGCGAAGCAATGCGTGGAGCTTGGTGCGGGGGAGATCCTTCTCACTTCTTTTGACCGCGACGGAACCTTATCCGGCTTCGACCTCGACTTGACGCGGGCTTTTGCCGAGAATCTTTCGGTGCCGGTCATCGCATCCGGTGGCGCCCGCGATCCGGAGAGTTTCGTCGACGTTTTCTCGGAAGGCGCAGCCGACGCGGCGCTAGCAGCAAGCATTTTTCATGACGAAACCTATTCCATTCGTCAGGTAAAAGAACGATTAGAGCAAGCAGGAGTACCAGTTAGAATATGTTAGTTCCATCTATCGACATAATGGGCGGCAAAGCGGTTCAGCTTCGCCAGGGCAAAGAGCTGGTACTGGAGAGCGACAGAGATCCTGTCGAGTTGGCATTGGAGTTCAATCGTTACGGCGAGGTAGCTGTAATCGACCTGGATGCAGCTCTGGGAAAGGGAAGCAATCTGGAGCTCATTCGGCGCATCTGTGCTGTGGCGGATGCCAGAGTGGGCGGTGGCATTAGAGATGTTGAGACTGGACGGGAGCTTCTGCGAGCCGGAGCTAAGTGTCTGATCATCGGCACTAAGGCAAGTCCTGAGTTTCTCGAGCAGTTTCCGGCCGACAAAGTGATGGTGGCACTAGACCATGTACAGGGCAAAGTAGTTGACAAAGGATGGACCAACCAGACCGACGAAACCATATGGGAAAGGGCTGCGCGGCTGGAGCCGTTTTGCTCAGGATTTCTAGTTACATTCGTGGAGTCGGAAGGCGGTCTGGGAGGGCTGCCGGTTGAGAAGGCCGCTGAGCTGCTGGAACGTTTAGATAAGCATGTCACCGTGGCTGGAGGCATAGCCACAGCCGGTGAAATAGCCGAGATCTCTTTGCTGGGAGCAGACGTTCAAGTGGGAATGGCCTTGTATCAAGGCAAAGTCGATCCGGTCGAAGCCGTGGTGAAGAGTTTAAACTTCCCGGAGAATGGCTTGCTGCCGACGATCGTGCAGGATGTCGGAGGACAGGTCCTCATGCTTGCCTATTCGAGCCCTGAGTCGCTAGAGAAAGCATTGCGTGAAGGTAAGGGCATCTATTTCAGCCGCTCTCGCAAGGAAATATGGGAAAAGGGACTAACTAGCGGCAGTAGCCAAAAGCTTTTGTCATGCCGTGTTGATTGTGATCGTGACAGTATCCTTTTCAAAGTGCAACAGGTAAACGGAGCCTGTCACCGAGGAACTTACAGTTGTTTCGGTCAAGCGACCGGAGTCAAGCAATTCTCGCTGCCTCAACTTTTCACGCTTCTCAAGCAGCGTAAGGAAAACTTGCCTGAAGGTTCTTACTCGGCCAAATTGTTCAACAATCGGCGAGTACTGCTCAAGAAATTGATGGAAGAAGCTTATGAAGTCTGCTCTTTCGATTCACAGGATAACTTACGCTGGGAGATTGCGGACCTTCTCTATTTCGCAAGCGTCCTCGCGGTCGATGAGGGTGTGGAATGGAGCGAGATTGAGGCCGAACTCGCCGGCAGACATAAATGATGAAAAAACAGATTGAGAACGGACTATAGGAAAGGTTGGACAACTCGAGTCAGCACCAGATGCGGAGCGAAATGCGAGTTGCAGTATAAACGAACAGAGGAATGAACGATGATTAACTTCTATGAGCTAAGCAAGATTTCGGCAGCGGATCTGGACCGATTGATGAAGCGCGCCCATGAAGACATCGACAGCGTTCGCGATCGGGTCATAGAGATCATTCAAGCGGTTCGAGATGAGGGAGACCAGGCGTTGGTCAGATTTACTCGAGAATGGGACGATCCCGACTATGATCTTTCCAGGCTGCGTGTCACCAGGGATGATATCGAAGAAGCCTACACGAACACCAGTCCTGAGATCATCGATAGTATCAAAGAGCAGATCTCGCTATCTCGACGATTTCACGAGTTGCAGAAAGCGCGCGTGCCTGATTGGGAAGAAGAGGTCGAGAGCGGCATTCTTGTCGGAGAGAAGTGGACTCCACTGTCCGACGTCGGTCTGTATGTACCGGGCGGGAAGAATCCGTTTCCGACAGTGCAGCAGATCCTTGCTGTAGCAGCCAAGACTGCCGGCTGTCCGAGAGTGGTATCATGCATATCGCCACGAGGAAAAGGCTACGAGGTTCTCATCGCTGCCAATGAATGCGGCGTGGAAGAGATATATAGAGTCGGTGGTGCACAAGCGATAGCCGCGCTTGCCTACGGGACCGAGACGATTAAACCAGTACATTTGATTGCCGGACCGGGAAGCCCATACGTAACTGCAGCCAAGATAATCTGTCAGTCCAAAGTTGCAATCGACATGCCTGCCGGTCCAAGTGAGGCGATCATACTCGCGGATGCGAGCACGCCTAAACAGTTTGATCTGCAGACAAAAGCCCGATTCTGCGCCGCAGACATCTTGGCGCGCGCGGAACACGGTCCTGACTCCGCAGGAGTTATGCTGACCGATTCCAAGGAACTGGCCGAGCTGACCAAGAAGGAGATCGAAAGGCAGTTTCAGTCTCTTTCCAGGCAGGATCACGTTGCCAAAGCACTCGCCTCCTACAGCGCTATCATCGTTACGGATAACATGGAAGAAGCGATCAAGTTCACCAACGACTACGCGCCGGAGCATCTCGAGATCCTTACAAAGAACCCGCGAGAGACTTTCGCCGAAATTATACATGCAGGTTCTGCATTCCTGGACTACTACAATCCAGTGGCCACAGGCGACTATGCAACAGGTATCAACCACGTCCTACCATCTTGTGGTTGGGCACGACAGACTTCGCCTGTCGGTGTCTGGACCTTCATGAAGAGAGTTCAGTACTCGCTTTTGAGCGAGAGTGGACTGAAGCGACTGCGACCGATTGTTCAAACCATTGCTGACGTGGAAGGTCTGGACGCACATAAACGCAGCGTCGAAATGCGATTCGAGAAGCAACCTGTTTGAGACCTTGTTGAATCCGATTGGAACTAAAGGCGAGCAATAATGGAAAATACACAACTGCAACTGATCGACATTCAAAGACTGCAATTCTCGGACAAGGACACCGCAGAAGCGGAGATGCTTGCCTTTCTGCAGATGCACGAGGACCCTGCCATATCGAGCGTTGAGCTCAATCCAAAGCGTGAATCGCTGAACTCTATCAATGGATTCTTGCGTTATGAAAACGGGGACAGACTGTTCTTCAAGACTCACGTCGAAGAGTCGGAGAAGCTGGGCGAGTATTACAATGCAGAGGCGTTGGAACGTGCCGGCTATCCGGTAATTGAAGCTCGCCGCGTCACGGGACGCGTCGGTAAGCAGATCGCTTTGTACGAGATCGTGGAGTTGCCGACGTTGTTCGACCTGGTCGGAAGTGAAGAGTTTGGCATCCAGGGAGAATCTTCCGCGAGACTGATGGAAGAGCAAATCAGACTGGACAAGACCGTCTTCGAGATCTATCTTCGATCGCTGCAAGATTCCACCGCTGAAGAACACTCGGAAGCGCCTATCCATCAACTGTTCTCTCATCGTCTGGCAGATGACGGACGTCTTGGAGAATATTACTTAGGCAAGCACGTAGTTCTTGAACCTGCTGAGTCAGGCATCGATTTAAATCGTCTCTCCTTCGATGAGCTCGCAGAAAAACATTGGACGATCAATGGCGTTCGTTATCATCAGCCATTAACTGAAATCATTGCAAGAAGCCGAAAGTTACTCGCACCACAGGCGGGGCCATCGATAGTTGGTCACGGCGACGCTCATAACGGTAATATTTTTGTTGATTGGAGCAAGGAACGAGGCTGTTTTTCCTTCTTTGATCCGGCTTTTGCGGGAAGGCACGATCCTTTGCTTGATCTCGTGAAGCCGCTATTCCACAATGTTTTCGCGCGCTGGATGTATTATCCTCAGGAGGTCTTGGGGGAACTCAGTCTCAGTTTTGCCTTACAAGGCAATGAGGTTCTTGTCGACCATTCTTTTGTACCCTCGAGTATCAGGCTCGAGTTTTTAAAGTCACGAAGAGAGAACCTGCTCCTTCCTTTGCTCGAAACTCTCAGGGGACATGGCATGCTGCGCGACGATTGGCAGGATTACCTGCGAAGCGCTCTCTTCTGCTGCCCATTCCTTACCGTCAATCTTTTCGCGCCGCATGTTGCAAATGGCACTCTGTCAGAGCGCTATACGCCGACCATCAGATTACTTGGTTTGGCAATCGCTGTTCAGTTTGGCAGCACCGGCGAGTCCGCGACAGATGATCTGAGCCAAGCAATAGCTTCAATATTCACCGAAACGAAATGAAGGACGTTCTGAGAGTAATGCTCTTTGACGTGGACGGCGTAATCGTTGATCCGCTTGCCTACAGAGAGGGGCTAAATCAGACCGTAGCGTTGCTCTGCCGGCGGTGCCGATTCGAAAACTGGCAAGAACTTCTGGCGACGGAAGATGAAGTGGCACGCATGGAGGCGATCGGCGTGCACGATGTATGGGATATTACCGACATCGTCTTCGCTGCCATCCTGACGAACGTTGCTCTGCAACTCCTGGAGCGTGGTATCGCCGTCGAGTTCAACCAGCGCCTCGAGGGTCTGACAGCACAGCAGTGTCTCGATGAGATCGGCACGCTCACACTTTCAGTCACCAGACCGGACTATGGGAAACTGATCCAGGCGCTCTCCAGCTCGTCTCCGGAAGGGAAATCCCATCCTCCCGACGATGCTCGCGAGCTACTTACTGCAGCGCTCCGCCATGCTAGCCCAGATGCTCTTGTCGATCAGTGGGTTCGTCTTCTCGATCTTTTCCTTGTCGGCACCAGAACACCCTACCAATCATATGGTACCAGGCTGTTTCAAAACATCGTGCTGGGGGGTGAAGACTTCACTAGCACCTATGAGCTGCCATCTGAGTACGATGGGCAATCGCTTCTTAAGACCTTTGACCGTCCGATGATCGCACCGGCCAACGTAGAAGCATTGAAACAGATGAAATGCGCAGGCGAATGTCTCGCTGTTTACACCGCAAGACCAAGCCTGTCTTGTGGAAAACGCGCCATAGGCTACTCCCCGGAAGCGGAGATCGCGCTCACTGTCGCGGGGCTGGAAGACACTCTTCCTCTGGTGGGTATGGGTGCGATGGATTGGCTGGCAGAGAAGCATAGCGAGCGTTCCGAAGATCTGACCAAACCGAATACCACGCAAGCGCTGGCTGCTTTGCTTGCAGCACTCGCTGGTCGCTGCGACGAAGATATACTCGAAGAGGCATATAGACTGACGAGAAGCTTTGCTGACGGTGACGGAACCGAGAGCAACTGGAGCGAGATTGCGCCGACCCTTGCCACGCTTAGCGAGAAGGAAACCGTTGTCATCGTTTTCGAGGACACGGTTTCCGGCATAAAACCGATGCTCGCCCTGGAAGAACGGTTTCGACGGTTCGGATTATCCTTGTCTGTTCGCCCTCTAGGAATAGCAAAAAATGTCGATAAACGTCGCTCGCTCGCCACTGTATGTGGTGAAGCTCTATTTAACGACACAAACGAGGCCATTAACTCAGTACTGAGTCTTGCAAACTAGGCAAACCATATCCGGTGCGTATACGCTCATGTTCGTCTAGTTTCAGCGACCGTTCACCGCACGAAAACCTGCATGATCACTGGCTAACGATTGTGTAGCGGTTCTCAGTGGAATGACGTATCACAGGCTTACTCGCTCATGAGATGAAGCACTCGCTCCGGACCAGTGACTTGGTCCAACTTATTGCATTGCGATTCCTTCCATCGATTGGCGTTACTGTACGAGACCTTCGACGGTTGCACTTGGCTGGTCTTGCTGTTGTTTTTCAGACTTCGGTGTTAAGGCGTTTGCCGCTCGAATTTTGGCTTTCTCGGCCGCTACATCACTCTTCTTGATTCGACCCGGTCTACCCAGCATGAGATGGAACAGCGGAAATCGTTTATCCATAATCTGGTTCAGTTGGAGAGCAGCTGTATCCACACGTTCAATTGCTTGTTTGGCATGGGACAGAGTACCGGATACTTCTGGCTTACTAAAGATCTGATCGACCTTGTTTAGAGACGCTCTCGCCTCGGAAAGTATAGCTTTGACATCGCCTCGAAGCTCTCTATCACCTACGACCTCATGCATCCTTTTGACAGAATCTTGAATGTTGCTGGCGGCTGAATCCAGTTTCGAAATTGATTCTTTCATGTCTTCTCTAAGAAGGGGATCGGACAAGAAAGTGTCCACCTGAGTCATCAAAGAACGCGCTAATGCAACCGTCTCTTTGGCTTGCTGCACGGTTTCTCTCAAGTCGCGGCCCGTTTTAGGATCGTCGATTAATCTATTAAGTTTTCCGGACACAGTTCGAACCTCTTTGCTGAGCTTCATCATCTCTTGCTCCAGAGGAACTGCCTGTTCCAGAGCCGGTCTGCCACTACGTGACAGAAGATTGAGCTCATTGGCTGTTTGCCTGAGCAGGATTCGATCGTCAGTGAGGTTACGTCTCAACTGATGCATATCAATTTCACTGAGTCCGATCGCCAGTTTGTTGACGGCCAACTCAGGTCGGACAGGGTCCTCGCCAAAGAGGTCAATCTTGCTTGAAAGGACGGGAGGCGGTGAAGCGTCTTTTGCAATCACCGGAAGATGAATCTCTACGAACTTTGGTCCGACAATACCGTTGGAGATGATGTGAAATGTGGAGCCTTCTCGTATCTTGACTTGTGAGGAATTGATGTACAGCTCCGTGAGAACGCGATCGTGATCCAGCAACTCGATGTTGGAAACAGAACCGATGCGCACACCATTTGCCATGACGTATGCATTTTCATTCAATCCCGCTACTTCTCGGAAGATTACATTGAGTTTTTGAGTGACAACGAAGGTTCCATGCTGACTGTACCAGCAAAGCCCCCAGACCATCAGCACCAATCCCATTGCCACGAACGCGCCAAGAACACCGTCTGCCACATAGTTGTCCCGCATGCGGCGGTTCCGCAATTCTTCTTCTTCCTTTTCCAGGCTCAATCTGTCTTGTTCTTCACGATGTTCGAGTGCACTAGCCATTTCGTCAAATTCCTTCAATATGCAAGAAGAGTTACCATAAGATCGAACAGAAAGCAGAGCAACAACGTGATAGTTGTCGCCTTCGCTACGGCGAACGATTCGTATGGTTTGCTGAAGTAACCTGCCGTCGTTCCGACGAGTACGCCGATAGTTGGATTTACCAACACGAGCTTGATTCCATATACGAACATGTCTTTGTACTCGATTGCCTCTCTGGAGGAATTAAGAAACTCACTAAACGAGGCGGCACCAAGTATGGAGGCAACCAACCCACCGGTGACCAACCCAATCAGCAGACCATGTATGCTCAAAGGTATAGACATTGAAACCGCTGCTAAATAACGCGGCAGGAAGAAACGACCGGCATATCGGCTGTCTTCGTATAGTCCGGTGCCCAGTCTTTGAGCATCAGTAGCGACCAGAGCCGCTACGTAGGCGCACCAGCCAGCACTGACAGTCAAGGGACCGATCTCTCTCAACAATCCTATGGATATAACCGCTCCAGCAAAGCTCTCTGCCTGAAACTTTCGCAACTCGATTACTGTTTGAAAGGTCAGAGCCGTGGCCACCAGCACTGCGGAGAATGCAACGAAGTAGAATGAGTTAAGCCCAAAGAGTAAGGCGTTTGTTCGAAAGCTCTCGGCGCGAAACTCCTTAAATGCCGAAACATTAAGTGAACCAAGCATCAGTCTGGCGGCATATCCAATGGGTGCCATCCATACCAGAACATTACTACCTTGAGTTTTTGCGAACATGCAACTCACGTTTAATGGGCTTACTCAGGGTACTTAGCAACTTCAACGCTCGTCAGTGCAGGAAACGCCGTCGTCCCTTCGCCTCATTCTTTTTGCTGATGAGAGATCACACCGCGCGTTCACGAGCGGCTTTGTAGTGTCCTTCTC
>CAYTDR010000028.1:0-17050 GCA_964436185.1 uncultured Candidatus Obscuribacterales bacterium
GTCATGCCGAGCACGGCTACCGTCATGCCGAGCATGGCTACCGTCATGCCGAGCACGGCTACCGTCATGCCGAGCACGACCACCTTCGTGCCGAGCGCGAACACCGTTGGCAGTGGCTCATTGAAAAAGCGTTCTCAGAACAACATTTTTTCCGTGCCATCGTTCCAAACTGCATATGTCGGTCGCGTAATGAACATCCCTGCGACGCCCGGTAAGCTTGTCCCACATTCGACGGAAGTGGTCCAACATGACGATTTCACTATCCACAAGCGAGACTGGCTCATGGATGTGTTCGATCCCAGCGCTTCCGTGCCACCGCCCATGCCCCCAAAGGTTTTCCTTCACACAAAATCACCGGACCGATATTGGATTGGTGCTCATATCCCAATTCCGCACCGACCCGTAACAGCACCGGCACCGCCTGCACAATTGGGACTGTTTCACTTGAAATTGCCATCCGGGCAAGATGTACCAGTTCGCAAGGCAAAGACGATTCCGATTAAGACTGTCTTCTTTGGATCGCCTGGTCACCTGGCGCTGGGACCGGGAACGCTTCTGGCGTCCACTCCCAACCTCTGGACGACCAGGTTGATGTCCGATTACAAAAATGTCTTTCTGGTCGCTATTGGAATTTTTGGTTTCTCTATGCTTATCTGGTGGCCGTTTGTCCTCGGCATCACGCGCGCGCTGGGTAAGCTGACTAAGGCGACAGAACGAATTGCGCAGGGGCAATTTGATACCACCATTAATGTCAATCGCGGAGATGAGATCGGACGGTTGGCTCAAGCGATCAACACGATGTCTTCTCGCTTGAATGCACATCTGACAGGACAGAAAAGATTTCTTGGCGATATCGCTCATGAGCTCGCCTCACCGGTAGCTCGACTCCAGCTGGCTTTGGAGATTCTCGAGCGCAACGGTCGAGAAGAGCAGCAATCCTATATCCGGGATATTCGTGAAGAGGTGCAACAAATGAGCGCACTTATCAACGAACTGCTGGCGTTCTCGAAGGCCAGTGTACAAGGCAAGGACATTGAGCTGGTGCCGATTTCCTTGAGCGGTGTTATAGATGGTGCGATTGCGCATACCTGTTCAGAGGCAGACGTTAACGTAGATGTGCCGGACAATTTTTTCTGTCTGGGTGAGGAAGTTCTCCTTAAGCGAGCTATCGGCAATGTTCTGCGCAACGCCGTTCGCTATGCGGGAGATTGTGGACCGATTACCATTCAAGCCGATCTGGTATCAGATGAAGTCCGCATTGTTGTGCGTGACTGTGGACCGGGGATTCCCGCAGAGACGATCGAGCTGATCGGACAACCGTTCTATCGACCTGAGGCAGCGAGGAGTCGAACATCCGGCGGAACAGGCTTGGGTCTGGCGATTGTCAAAACCTGCATCGAAGCGTGCGAAGGCACTTTCAAAGTTTGCAATCTCAGACCGCGAGGTTTTGAAGTAGAGATGCGCTTGAAGTCTGCCGGTGCCTCTATGGCGCGAGGGGAACTCTCATCTGATGGGCGTTCCAGCGCCAGTCAGCCTGAATGTGTTGTTGCCGAGTCGGCGTCGTAGTCGAGCTAGTGCTCGGGAACCGCGGTGCCTGCCTGCCGGCTGGCTCTGTTCTAGCCACCGCAAGTGGACGACAGAATGGCGAAGTTGCAAGACGCCTGGTTTTGGAAGAACAAGGTTTTAGTGGCGAATGGCTTGTGGTCTTATTTTGTAGAGTTCGGACATGCCGTAGTTTGTGCGGGACGTTGTAATCCGTCTTGATCCAACACTCCAATTTGCTTGCCATATTTATCAACAATTTCAATCGGACCCTGATGATTCTTTCCGACTTTGATTCCCTTCAATGTTCCCGACTCAGAGAGCACCCTCAGGAGCTTCCCTTGCGAACCTTCCAGAATTACCTTGCCGCCTTTGGCTAAACAAACCTCGCCGGTGCCGAACACTCTTGCCGACGCGTTGGTATCAACTTTGACTTTGCCGCCGTTGGTCATCTGAATATCAAGATTGGTGGCTTTGGGATGAACATGTGCGCTTGCCTCCGCACTCAACATCCTCACTCGGCAGCGTGAGTATATGTCCGCGTAGGCAGTGTCCTTGAGCTGCACGAAAGGCTTACCTGATGATTTTTCGACCACGACCCTGGCGTGATTGTTCGCGACTACTATTGTCCGGTCAATGACGGTCGCCTGTGAGCTGCCGTGAAGGACTGCCAGCGTAAAGTCGCGGAACGTGCCTGTGCTTGTCTCATGCAGAGATGCTCGAGCTTTGTCCGATGCTTTCACTGAAGCGCCATCGTGTATAGCTGCGGTCGAGTCACCACTAATTCGAACTTCTGCCTTTCGTCCTGTGGCGACAACTCGGTTGGCTTTGTCGCGTTCGCCTCTGGCAACCACGACACTATTTTCTACGATTGCTCTTTCGCCAGGCGCGAGGAGACAGATGTCCATGTCGTTTATTCTTCGAAAATTTTCATCTGCAAGCACGATCGGACAGTCAGCAGAACCGAGAAAGACCTCTTTTTTCACTATCTTCAAATCGATTGCAGCGGCATCGTTGTGAGCAGTGACCATGCCAGTATTATCTACGGTGGCAATCGGATTTGCATCGCTATCGAAGATCTCAATCAGTCCCTTGTGGTCCGATCCAATCATGATGTTTTTCGTGTTGCCGGATTCAGCCGTGACATTGATTGTGAGACCTTCGGCAGCCTCCACGAGCACTCTGCCGTTGGCTTGCACTGCTACCTCGCCGCTGCCTATAACATGGGCTTCGCCTTCGACCAAGATACTGCAGTGATCGAGGATAACACCGACTCCGGTGGCACCAGAGTGAATAGTGATTGTTACTCTGCCTCCTCTGCCGGTGATCAGTGCTTTTCCATATACGTCTGCTGTTGCGGCATCAGTAAGTAGAACCTGTGGTTTTCCCGATCCTTTCGGTACCTGAACTCGGGCATTATCCTGCGCGATGATGACAGAGTTGTCGTAAGCGAATGCCGTCGCGCGATCCCTTAGGATACCGGCGCTGGTATCATGGAACTCTCCGTGACTGCTTTCGTGAAGTGAGGATTGCGCTCGGTTTCCAGCTTTCAGCTTGGCACCATCGTGGATAGAGCCAATGGATTCTCCGCTCAGGAGAGCCATTGCATGGGCGCCGGTTACAACTACCTCGTTAGCCTCAATCCCTTCGCCCGTTGCTATTGCAGTACCTTCGCGAACCAATACCTTTGCCCCTGGTGCAACAGTAGTGCTGCCATCGATCGTTATGTGTTCGAATGCGTCGTCCGCCTTTACCATCGGGCGGCAGGGACCATTGTCCGCAAGTGAGTTCCAGATCTTTCCGCCGGCTTTTGTCAGTCCCCAGAGCGGAACACTGAATGCGATACCGGTAGTTATATCGGACTCCATGCTGGCTGTGGATTGTACCATTCCACTCGCAACGGAGGTGCTTTCGCTGTCTTGTTGCGTATGTGCCACGCTCAATTCAACGCTGTTGTCTTCAGGGCTGAAGTCGTACCCGCTGTTCTTCAACGTACCTGGCGATTCTTCCCTGGCGAATGAGCTGAGCCTCAAATTTGCTCTAGCTTCAGCAGTAATGCCGGACGGTTTGAATTCAATCCGCCTATCGTCCGGTTTTAACTCACCCTGCTCTATTATGCTTTCGGCAAGGTCTTTCAGCCCGGCACCGTTGATGTGCGACTCCGAAACACTCATGGATGTCACTCCTTGGAGACTTTGGGATCAAGTTCCGTTGCAGAACTGTACTAGGAAGTTTTTGCAGGTTTTTAGCAGCGGACCGCTCCTGCCATCCTGATGTCATTCAGGCGCCGTAGTCTGATTCTCAGGGCGATGGCGATAGTAGACCTGGGGGGGCATACTATGGAGAACTGCATTCAAGAGATAGATTTCAGTACTAACGACACCTTCCAATCTGGTCAGACTGATGATGTCTGGAGAGAAGCATCAATAAGTTGCTGGCAAGGCGATAGGAACGGGCTAAGGCAAAGGGGAAATGAAACAAGTGAAGTGTCGCTGTCGGCGAGAATTTCAGATGCTCCTGATCTAGCGAAGAATTTGAGACAAGCTGTCAAAGACTACATTGCGGAGGCCGTGGGAGATAGCGAAACTAACCCTAAGGATCTTGTCGACCTTGCCCGCCAGTTTAATCTCTTAAATGACGATTCCGTGAAAAGGACCATTTTCCCGCCTTTGATTAATAACGCTATGTCTGGCCGCAATCGTGTGGGTGAAATGGCAAATCTATTCAAGGAAAGTTTTGCGAAAGACCCTGTGTTCCGTGACGAGTTGTACTCGGCACTTGCTTTCCAAATAAGAAGTGCCAAGCTCGATTCTGTGGTCGACCAACCCAGAAAGGCCGACAATATACTTACTGCAACTGACATAAATTCCATGATTGGTTGGAATCCTGGATTCAATCTGAGTGAGAAAGCCGAGCTAAAGCTCGACGATAAAACAACGAAACATCTGACGGACCTGCGAACTGCTTTATCCGGAACCAAGTTTGAAGGGCAACTGGAGTACACATTGAATACAGCAGATCTGTCCTCCAACAGATTGCTCAATGAACTCTATGAATCGCTTAAATCTAGCGGCGATCCTAAGATTGATAGGTTCTTGGCGAAGCCGGCCTCAAAACAAGTGTTGATTGATGCATGGAAAGAACAAATAAAATCCCGCGAATTCAACGATTCGTTGAAAGATGCGAGGTTGAATCAGGCGCTCTCCAAACGTCCTCTCGATCTCGATGTTCCGGAAGCCGGACTGAAGCGAATGAAGGAACTCCTCGCCGAGAAAGGATTTCCGACCGATGAGAAGGGATCGATTGTAGGATTGAGTGATGATACGATCAAGGAGCAACTGCGGCGTCGAGCGAGAACGACAGAACTGCACAAAGCGGTCTCCGAGAAAATCGACTCGGCTCTTACGAGCAATCAACGTATTGCCGATTTAGACCCGTGGAGAACTTTGTCCTTTAACGTGTTCGATCCTCGAGGCGTCAATGCCATTGATTACAAGTTGCTTAATGAAGAGGTCTATAAGGGAGAATTTGAAGAGGGCGTTCAACTTGATCTTCCTCGACTTCGATTGCTTTGGCTAGAGAACAATTTTGAAGATAGAAAGCCCCAGCGGGCCAATCCGCAAGCTTAGTACTTAATATGGGCTGTGCTCTACAGTTCCTTTCGCATCCAGAAAATACACACCCTTCAGCTTATATGATTTCTTGCCCTTCGACAGTCCGTACTCTGCGGTAGCGCGAACGGGGAACACATCCTTTGTGGATGCTCCCTTTCTCTGGAGTTTCGCACGCATCTCCTGCGACGATAGCTGTTGTTTTGCGGCGAGAGTGTAAATCCAGAAGTAAAATCTCGAGCCATCTTTCAACCACATAAAAGGACTCAAGGTTCTTACGTCAATGTCGCTACCCGTGAGATCCGAGCGTCGCCTTGGTGAAATCACGCCATCATATTTGGTTCCATTGTTGAGCGAGAACTTTGCCTTTACATAATAGACACCGGATCCTGGATTGATCGGCAGTTTACCTGGCCAGGGCTCAATGCAGTCCGATGTAGTCTCAGGAGGCCTGACCTTCCAAACCGGGTGCCTTTCGAAGTCCGCTTTCGTCAGCTCCTCGAATCTTTTGCTCTCGGGCCGTCGAACATCATCTTTGACTTGCTGACTGCCGGCTTTAGGAGCCTGGGCTGCTGCGAAGCTCGGATAAATGCACATTGAAACGATTGAGACAGCAGCGAGCGTTAGAATTTTTGTCGCCGTTAGAACCTTCATCTCTGGCGTGTCGTTATTTGAGAGCATATTTTGATCGGTTGAAGTAGTAAACTATCCAATGAAATTCGATGCAATTAGATTACCATAACCCGCTGTCGGAATTGCCTTGGTTAGGCGCTATTCTCGTGTGGTTCAGCGATTTGCTCTTGACTCATTCATTGGTTCTTTTTGCGACTACATAGTCGAACACAAGTGGGCACGTCCGAATAGGTTGAAGGCGCAGATCGGCAACACTGTCAGTCCGCAGGGACGATTTCGCCAACTAATAATTAACACCACGTTCGCAAAAGTGGAGCCGCCGGGTAATTACCGGCATCGCCCATGACGCCAATCGGAGGAGGTTCAAAATCGGTCGCGATCCGTTGAGCCTTAATTGTGGAGAGGTCGCGTGGCAGCATTATGATGCTTTTGACGCAAGGCTTTGCAGAGAGGTAGAATTGGTCTCGATAGGCAGCCAGTTCTGGCGGCGCGTTCGGCTCCTCACACTTTCCTTATGCTTAAGGTTCAGTATGGTTGAGTGCGGCCTGGGAATTCTCTGGCTGAATGAACGTATTCAGTGCGGATGAAATTTTCCATTTGTGAGGTGCTTTTCTAGCTGGTAATGGTTTTGTCGATTAAGGAGCCTTGAATATGAAGAAGAACAGTACTTGCCTTCTAATCTTGAGTGTATTAACCGGACTGATAGTGACGGCTCCAAGTGCGCGCGCAGACACGGTCATTGCTAGCGTTCAGCGATTTAATTGTGGTGGCTTCGAAGGTTCGGCGAACTTTAAGGAAATTCCCGGGGGCGATGGCCTGGGACCAGGAAAAAAATTCGTACATGCCAGACTTCCCAGCACTTTCCCGGGAGAGCGAGTGGCTGGGTACATCTGCAAAGCAACTGAAAACCTGGATCCGGTTGTCGGTACAAATGGGTTTGAGCTATTTAGATTGTCGTTCTCCGATGGAGAGTCAGGGCCCAATATTGGAAGGGACAATGCAAAAGTCAGATTTTTCTTCCGTTTTAATGACGGACAGACTCTGATCGTCGACAAGACTTTCAAGCAGCTTCACATGACGACCACTCATCCGTTTGCCGCCATCTCGGCGACTCCTGATGACTTCAAAAATGATACCCACAGGGATATAAGAACAGCGAATTTGGTCAAATTCACTGCGTACCTCGATAAAGATAGGTCGGATATTTTTCTTGGGGATTTCACAATACGTTCGAAACGAGACGGTTTCTATATGCTGGGGATACTTGACGTGCGAAAGGCGGATTGTCCGCAGCCTGAAAATAGCATTTAGTGCACCTGAGGCATCAATAGTTCAGCAAGAGCGGTGGCGACAGTTTGGAGTCGGCACCGCTTTTAGTGCGTCAGCACAATATCAAAAAGCAAGGAAGCACCGCGAATGGTTCGACGAACGATGGACAGTACTCCCGGTGGCGGCGCACATCGATATACCATCCATCCGGCCGCAGCTGTGCGGCGGTACCATACGTGATGCTAAGTCTCGATCGTCCCAGCTATAGGAAGCAACGAAGCTCGTAATCGATGAATTTAAGGGCAGTACTCCCGGTGGCGGCGTACATGACAGACTATCCATTCGCAGGCAGCTCTTCGACGGTACCGTATGTGATGCTAGACCTCGATCGCACCAGCCAGGGGAAGTGAAGAAATTCGTAATTCAGAATGAAGGACGGTGCTTCAGATGGTGGCACACATCGATACATCAGCCACTCGCCGGAACCGTATGCGATATTGTTGCGCCGATCAGTCCAGTTCACCGATCACGCTTTCAACATGCTCCACCAGGGCTCCTGAGTCGATAAGTCGAGCGGCGCTGAGAATGTCTTCCTGGATAAGACGATCTTCTTCCAGTGGTGCAATGTGTCGGCGCACGAACTCGTGAGCCGCAGCTACTCCCACGCCGGCTCTCTTTCCTCTGGTGTCGATTCCGTGCGGACCAAATACGCGTGAATTGTCTGAGCTGACTCGTCCGGAGCGGAGGTCGAGCGCTTGCGCTGCGCAAAGCAGTTCAATAGCCATAATATTTTTGAGATTGGCTGTGATGTCTCGCGCTTTTCGCGCTGAAATTGTGCCCATTGAGACATGATCTTCCTGATTGGCAGAGGTCGGAATGGAGTCTACGCAGGCCGGATGACTGATGCACTTGTTCTCAGAGACGAGTGCAGCGGCAGTGTATTGAGCGATCATGAAGCCGGAGTTCAAACCACCTTCTAGTGTCAAAAAGGGTGGCAGTCCGTTCGAAAGGGAGGGATTGACGAGACGTTCTGTTCTGCGCTCGGAGATGTTGCCGAGCTCGGACAATGCCATCGCCATATAGTCCATGGCCAGGGCGATTGGCTGTCCATGGAAGTTTCCACCTGATATTACGGAGTCCTCAAAGACCAGCGGATTATCGGTAGCCGAGTTGATTTCAATCTCCAGTACTTCTCTGGCATGCTGGAAGGCTTGTCTTGACGCACCATGAACTTGCGGCATGCAGCGAAGAGAATACGCATCCTGCACCATTCCACAATGTTCGTGACTGGTCATTATTTCGCTGTCAGCGAGCAGGCGTCGGAGGTTCTTCGCAGACTTTATCTGTCCCGGATGAGGGCGAACATCGTGCACAGACGAAGTAAAGGCTTTGTCCGTCCCAAGCAATCCTTCCAGGCTCATGGCTCCGAGGATGTCGGCGAGCTTGGCTAATGAGAGCGCCTCCATAACCTTTAAGGACCCGAGCGCGGTCATCACCTGGGTGCCGTTCGTCAGAGCTAATCCTTCTTTGGCTTTCAGAATTACAGGTGTGAGCCCTACCTTTTCAAGTGCTTCGATGCCCGGGAGGATCTCGCCGTGCACCTCTGCTTTTCCCTCTCCGATCAGCACTAGTGCCAGGTGCGCCAGGGGAGCCAGGTCGCCAGATGCACCGACAGAGCCTTGTTCCGGGATTACAGGGTGTACGCCCTCGTTGAGTATTGACAAGAGCAACCGCACGACACGAGTGCGAATTCCGGAATATCCCTTTGCAAGCGCGTTTGCTCGCAAGAGTATTATCGCTCGCACGGTAGGCGCATCGAATGACGGACCTACGCCGCAGGCGTGGCTGAGAAGAAAGTTCCGCTGCAGTTTTATACTGTCTTCAGGCGGAATGTAAACATCTTTGAATTTGCCAAAACCCGTAGTTATTCCATAAACAATCCGGCGCTCCGCCAACATACTTTCAACCACTTTTCGGCTGTTAGCCAGTTGAGAGTGTGCCTCGTCGCTGAGGTCGACGTGAACTTTGCCATGCGCGACCTTGCTTATGTCGGCGAGGGTGAGGCTGTTGCCGTCAATGGAAAGCACTTCTGTGGATTGAATATGCGAGACCGGCGTCATTTCAGCATCCTCGGCGTCAGTTACCAGTGAAGGAATGGCAACCCTCTTTACTAGCCGTCAAGTTGAGAATCGCAACTTCGGTTCGACTTGAGCAAAAGGTCAGTCAGTTCCGTTAATCCTGAAAGAATATAAGGGTAGTGCCCGGCATATCAACAGTAGAGCCTAAACACTGACTAATTCTAACGAAAGTTAGCGTCCCTGCCGGACCATCCGTTTCTCGCCGTTGGTCATACCCGGGTGCGTCTTTCGAGCCCGATTCGCGAGTGGCTGTTCCTAAAAATTGACACACTACCGTAAAACAATTTGAGACATTCGGTAGACTGTTGACAAGGTGGAACAATCCCCTACACCGTACGTCTCAACCTCTCGTCTGAGGGTTTCTGTGTGGAGCGGAATTCGAGACTGTTTGACCAGCTTGTTGTGGGGATCAACCACATCGACAAGCTAGTGAAAATCAGGGACTTGGCTATATTTGCGCATGGTAAGATGGCTTTGTTAAGGAATTTTTGAGCCACTCTGCAGGAGACCATCAGGACAGGGAATCAAGGTTATAGAACGGGTGGTTGCTGATATTAACTGGTGACGCAATGATAACGAGGAAAAGAACCTCAGAGCAGGACAAAGGAAGGAAAGGATTGAAGCGAGCGGCTCATCTGGCTGCCTCCTTACTTCTTGTTGGCAACTTGTTCATGTCCGGACCCGCATCGTGGGCGGCACCGACCCAAAAATTATCCGATATCGACCGTGTCGAAAAGAAGCTGTTTCAAAGCGTCGATTCGAAGCGCAGCATGCCGGAACGACTCGATCGCATCGAAAAGAGAGTCTTCGGCGAGGCCAAGGAAGGAACCGATCAGTCTCGAATGGCTGCGATCATGGAAGTAGTTCCTGACCTGGAGGAAGAGGAAGCTCCCCAGCAGGCATCATCATCACCGTCTTCTTCGAGTTCCGATTCCAATCAACAAGATACTTCATCAACTGCATCGTCAGCCAGTAACGATCAGGGGGATGACCGAGCAGATGCCGGCACAGAGTATCCTGCGGTCAGTGCCATTGAAAAGAAGCTGTATGGTCGAGATTATCATGAAGAACCAGTAAATAAGCGCTTGGCGCGTCTGGAGACGAAAGTATTCGGCAAGGTGTCAAGTTCCGACGACCTGAGTGAACGAACCGACGCCCTGAAGTCCCGCACGGGTGTTGACGTAGCCAGAAACGCTCCCCTCGGCACTGATTGGGCCGATGAGGACGAAGCGGATATAGACTTTCCTGAGAGCGCACCGGTCTCACAGCGCAGCTACTCGAATCCATTGCAATCGAGCCCAGGTGCGGATGGCATGTCGTTTAGCGGACGCAACATGAGACAGGATTTCGAAAAGGCTTTCGGGCGCCGTCCTGGTGGACCTGGTGGGTTTAGCGGATCCGGAAGCTCCGGTGGCTCCGGCTCATATGGAATGTCCGGATCCGGTGGTCGTGGTTACTCCGGCGGTGGTGGCAACTCCTCGTCAGGAAGCTACGGTTTTGGTGGTGGTAGCAGTACTATCGGCGGTGACGATGTGGGCGGCAACGATCGCCGACAGTTAGCTTATACGCCGGGAATTGCTCCTGGACGCTCATCTTCAATGCCCCCAACTGCACCGCCTATCAGGCAAACTCTGCAAAGTGGTGGTGGCGGCGGAGGTGCATCCGGCATGGGTTTGAACGAGCAAGTACAGGCTCTGGAAAACGAAATTTTCGGCAAGTCGTATCGCGATGCGCTTCCTTCTCGAATCGAGCGTTTGGAACAGACCGTCTTTCCTAACGGCAACTCGCGAGGAGCGAGTCTGCAAGCTCGCGTAGCAAAGCTGATTGCGGTAGTGCCGATCTCTTCACCACATACGGTGGCGCAAAACACGCCGTTCAATAATAATGATCCGGGCGACGATCAAGACATGTCCGATCCACCTGCGGTCTACAATCCATCCTCTATCGACCCCAATGCCCAAATTCCGGGACAAAGGAAAGGCGGCGGATTCGGCAAGATTCTTAACTCGCTGGGTAGCTTCATCGGCGGTGGCATGTCTGTCGGCGGATTCCCAATGCAGTCCGGCAATCTTTATACTGACCCGCAGACTGGTCTACTGGTGGACAGGTTGACCGGTAATATGATCGATCCGAACTCTGGTATGGTGATCAGCCGTCGTACCAGCGGCTATCCCGGAGCAGTTCCCGGCTATGGCAGTTCGTTCAACAATGGTTTCTCACCTTATTACCGCAGCCCGTACTCCAGCGGCATGGGCGGTATGGGGGGAGGCATGAGCGGTTTCGGCATGGGCGGCGGCATGGGATCCGGTATGGGATTCGGTACTGGCTTCGGATCCGGAGGGATGTGGCCCTAGTGTCAGCCAAAAAGCTGATGTTGGTTCTCGGTGCCACGGGGTTTCTCGGTAGGCAAGTTATTGATCGAATGCTGGCTTCCAATCATGCTCTGCGGGTGGTTACGCGAGGAAGCGGCGATTGGCAAGATCCGACGATAAAGGGTCTGCGGAAAAGTGGTGTCGAAGTCATCATCGGTGATGTCACAGATGACGGAACGCTGAAGAAAGCGCTTGACGGAGTCTCGGCTGTAGTCAACATGGTAGGCGTTTGGAAAGAATCGGATGATGATTCTTTTCAAGACCTTCACGTTACGTTTGTCGAGCGACTCCTCGCGTTGAGTGAAGAGTTTCCTTTTCAGCGCCTGATCCACGTCAGTTGTCTGGGAGCCAGATCTGATTCGGGCTTCAATTATTTCCTCACCAAGTGGCGGGGAGAGCAGTTGGTGCGAAATAACTCCCGTCTTTATTGGACGATCTTCAGACCGTCTTACATGTTCGGCGATCGCTTTCCGCTGCTAGCGCAACTCCGCCCATTTATTGCATTCAAGCTGTTCTTGCCGTTGATTGGCAGTGGAACCAACAGTGTTCAGCCGGTGTTCGTCGGAGATATGGCAGATTGCCTGGTGCAGAGCATTTACGATCGCGAAACGGTCAACAAGGCCTACGACATCGTCGGCCCCGACAAGTACTCCATGCTCCGATTGCTTGAGACAGCACGAAAGCAGCTCGGTCTCGGTGGTTCGACAATGAACATTCCAAGCAAGCTATCCGGCTTCACGTTTGATGTCGTAGCAAAAGCATTGCCCAACGGACTGATCACCAACGATCTTGCCGGATTGATGAGCGAAGAATCCTGCGGATCACCAGATTCGATGCTGGAAAATTTCGACGTCAAGTATGTTTCGCTCGAAGAGTATCTGCCCAAGATTGTCGAGTCCATGCAACGCAGTAAAAACTGATTCGTCTTTTCCATATGTTTCGAACTTGTCGCAAGAATCGCTTGGTTCTCATCCTGGAGAACCAGCTCGCAAATTGAGCATTAGGTGGCCCAAAGCTGTTTGTTACTCTGAGGTTTCAGCTTGCCGCAGGTTAACCTTGGAGCTTAATAATCGTCAGCAGTACAGTAACTATGCTAATTTGTCTTGCGAATAAAGAATTGAAGATGCTGGAGGACTCTTGCATGATCAGGCTCAAGAAACCGGTCCAACTCCTCGAATGGGGGGAGGGGAGCAACACCACTAACCAACAGTGGATAGAGCTTGGCAAGGGCAACATTGTCGAGAAACCCAAGGTAGTCAATGGCGTTACCACCCTGCGCATCCAGCTTGACAAGAAAGCGGTGAAGCAGAACCCTGAAGACGATGCTATTAAGATCACTCAACTGGGAGAAGGAATGACAGCGAACTCTCCGTCATTCTGGGGCGAGGTGGCCTTTGGCCGATTGAAGCAGATGGATTCCAGCGGGACGATGGCTGAAATCGAAATCAAGTTTGCTGTTAAGGTCGGAAACTAAAAATCCTTTGGCGAACGATCCAGGTTAATACTTAGTTTGGCGCCTGCAAAACTTCGTGGTTCTCTATGAACCGCTGGGATACTGCGGTTCGGCGCAGACATACTTGGCATCAAACCAACTTTTCAAGGATGACAAACACGACTGCTGCAAACGTGCCTTATGCGCGCAGTGGCTCGATCAGGCTCGAACAGCGATCAGCGGCTGCTGACCAGGTCAACAGGCTGTTTGTTCGCCTGTGATTTGAGCGTCTTCTCTGCCTCGCGTTTCAGATCGCCAATGATGTCCTTTTGAACCATCTTCATAGTCCAACCGAAAATCGCCGATGGAATCGGACCATGTGGCGACGCCAGCGTGTAGCGAACCTTGCAGGACTTACCGTCTTGTTGAGGGGTCAACTCCCAGAGTCCATGCGCGTCCTTGAAATTGCCTTCCAGCAGTACCCAGCGGAGCTTGTTAGGCTTCTGGCTCAGATCGTTGATGATTACCTGCTTGGGAACAGCAACGAATAGCTGTTTCTTCAGAATGCTTTCAGTGTAGACATAGTGACCCTCGACCTTGGTGACTGCGACCTTGTCGATTCTTGGAAATATGTTCGGGTAGTGTTCGAAATTGATTAGCGTTTGCCAGATTAACTGCTGAGGAGCGTTTACGGTAACTTCCATGGTTGAGCTCAGGAGCTTCTTGTTCGTTTTCGGCATTGGATCTTCAATGTCCTTTACCGGATTCCTGATTGGATACTCACTGGCAATGACTTTGGATTCTTGGTGTGTCTCATGTTCGCTGTGCGACTTTTCCATTTTTGCTTCCTGAGCGGTATGTGTGCCGTTTGATGAGTCGCTTGTCTGCGCGGGGGCTGAAGTGGCAGGTCCACAAGACAATACGAGGAGTGCGATTAAGACGGTCCGGATTTGCATTTGTTGAAGGTTTAAACGCTGTCCGCGCAAAGAAAAAGTCGTCCCGCGCTGGATTGGGGAACTCAACGCGGCCAGAAATACCGCTTTTCCGTGATTGGCTTTAGGTTGCCCGAAAAACAATCGTGTCTCCTGTTGTTACCGGAACCAGCGGGTGAATGGGGCTATCTCTTTAGAATATCCTACTTTGCCTAGAATAGTAGTCTGAGCGTCTATTGACGACCTGTCAACTATTCTACCTCGTGGATCGATTATCGCCGTTGGACCCGTGTTCGCTGAAAAAACAAAATATCTTCGGTTTTCTATTGCCCGGAAAACAGAAAAAGCAATCATCTGTTCTCCAACAAACGATTTGTGAAACCAGGCAAGATCGGAGAGATTGACCAGCAGTTCGCCGCCGTTTCGCGTACTGTCTGCGACAAGCTCAGGTGAAATGCATTCGAAACATATTAAGGGAGCGACCGGCCCTTCGCTGAATTTCAAAACCTCGGCTGATTTGCCGCTTTCGAAGCCGGAGCCGGCAGGGGTGTTCGTCAGCCGGCGGACGACGGGAGGCATGTAGTTGACCAGGACCGGTGTATATTCGCCGAACGGCACCAGGAAACGCTTATGATAGATTTCGGGCAGCACTTTTCCATCTCTGGTGAATCCATATGCAGAGTTAAACGGGCGACCGTCGGCGGTCTTGTCCATAGCGCCCACAATCAGATCCAATTTTTTCTCTCTCGCCTTCAGCGCGAGATGCGTCTTAAGTTCTTCGGCTCTGGAAAGGTAGGTTGGAACGGCGCTTTCCGTAAAAACGCACAGCCCGCCAGGCTTACATTTTGTCAGCATGTCACCATACAGAGTCATTACCTCGGTGAGCCCATAGCGCTCCTCGGCTTTCTGCATGTTGATGTTTATGTTGCCTTGCAATATCGAAACGGGCTCAGTCGCTGGAATGTTAACTTGGGAGGCCTGCCAGTAACCCAGAGCGACCGAGCCGGAGAGAATTCCAAACGTGACCATCGCTTGCACGAACCAGGCTTTCTTGCTCGATGCTGCGAGCCCCTTCGCTTTGTTCTTGCTGCTGAATGTTGCAACTGTAGAGGCGACGAAGAGATTGGTCATGACGATCAGGCAACTGACGCCGACTCCGCCAATCAAGGAGGCTACCTGAATGAGCTCGAGTTGTTTGTACTGTGTGTACTCGATCATGGACCAGGGCACGCCGAGGAGATCGGGCGCATTGCCTATCTTGTTTTCCATCGCGGTCCAGAGCAGAGGAACAATCAGGATTGCCGGCAGTTTCCACTTACCTGATACTTTCTCCGGAATCAGGGACGAAGTCAGTGGAACCACTCTCATCAAGGCGCTGAAAACTGAGATTATTGTCGCCTGAATCAACGAGTTGATCAGCAAGGCTGATCCAGCCAGCAACCAGCCTTGCCACCAATCGAACCCCAGCCAGTCAAGCGGCGAAAGTCCAAAGTACCAGCTGAGGTAGACCAGATTGTAGGCCAGTCCGAAAACAAAACCGCGGGCGGCTGCCTGCCAGAGCCCTTTCGAGGAGGCGACTGCAAGCAGCAGCGGTGCTAAACCGAACCAGGCGAGAAAAGAGGCGCCGATTCCTGGAGCAGCCAATCCCAAGAGCGCGCCAAAAAACGTCAGATGAAGGAGATCATCTTTGCTCAGGAGTTTGAAGGCGTTCCCTCGTTTGCGAGAGCGTTTTGTCTCAGGTTTTGTTGTAATGGCAGGCACTCTAGATCTGCAAACACTTCATTATCGAAAAGGATGGCGCGGTTAACAATGCATTGATTGAGAATGATGCAGCAGTTTAAGACAAATGACGCAGCGATGCAAATTGCCTGGCTCTGCTGCAGCAGCTATCATCCGGTTACAGGCTACGAATTCGGAGAATTGCTCTGATAGCAGTGAGCACGCAGTAGAACACTCGAGGGCGATGCTTCGCTTTTGCACCGCCCTCAGCTTACGTACTTTGTGAATTGGAAAGGACTACCGGATGGCAAGCCTCTCCTGGTATTTCAATCTATGGTCTCTTCATCTTGATTGCCAAGTCCGTTTTGACTTGGGCGCTGATCTCTTTCAGCATTTCCGGATGAGCTTCGAGGAAGGTTCTGGTAGCTTCTCTACCCTGGCCGATTCGTTCGTCTTTGTAGCTGTACCAGGCGCCGGAGCGTTTGACCACTCCCAGTTCGGTGCCGACGTCAAGAATGCAACCCGTCGAGTTTATGCCTTCTCCATAGATGATATCGAACTCTGCAATTCGGAACGGAGGCGCAACCTTGTTCTTCGCGACCTTCACCTTGACTCTGTTGCCATATTCGCTACCGTCTTTTTTCAACGTTTCAATTCGTCGAATATCCAGTCGGATCGAGGCATAGAACTTCAGTGCATTGCCACCAGTTGTGGTTTCGGGGTTGCCATACATGACGCCGATTTTCTGACGAAGTTGATTGATGAAGATTACGATGGTTCTGGTTTTGCTTACTACTGCAGTAAGTTTTCTCAGAGCTTGGCTCATCAAGCGTGCTTGCAAACCAGGGAGGCTGTCACCCATCTCTCCTTCAATTTCGGCTTTCGGTACCAGGGCCGCAACCGAGTCGACAATGACAAGGTCAACAGCGCCGGAACGCACCAATTGCTCAGTAATTTCTAGCGCCTGTTCTCCAGTGTCCGGTTGCGAGATCAGCAGCTCGTCGACATTGACGCCCAGAGCTCTTGCATATTCCGGATCCATGGCGTGCTCAGCATCAACAATAGCCGCAATCCCACCAAGCTTTTGGACTTCAGCAGCCACATGCTGAGCCAATGTGGTTTTACCGGATGCTTCCGGACCATAAATTTCGACGATACGACCGCGGGGAAGACCACCGACTCCCAGTGCTACGTCAAGAGAGAGTGCGCCTGTCGGAACAACTTCGATGGTCTGATTCTTTGATTCTCCCAACTTCATGATGGAGCCATCGCCGTATTGTTTCCTGATGGAGTCCATTGCCATGCCGAGTGCTTTCATTCGCTCGGTTGATGGGCCTCCGACAGGGGCAGACTTTTTGTCTTTTTTGTCCACTTCTAATTCAACTTCAACATTCTCTAAGTC
>CAYTDR010000028.1:17150-19013 GCA_964436185.1 uncultured Candidatus Obscuribacterales bacterium
CAGACTTTTTGTCTTTTTTGTCCACTTCTAATTCAACTTCAACATTCTCTAAGTCTACTTGCTGGTTTTGACCTTTTTTCGGTTTATCGAGAGGTTTTCCTGTCGAGCCGGATTTGTCTTTGGATGCAATTGCCATTCTAATTCTCCTTTTAGGATCGGACTCGTGAATCAGCTTTACAAGACACCTGAAACCAGCAAGTGTTGAGTAAATTGATGTCAGCTATTCGCTGTATATCGCTCAGATAGCGCGTCGCGCGCGGTTAGATCTTAGGCAGAAATTATAGCTGTTTGCTGTGAGCGCGGAATTAACTTAGTTTTGGTGCGAATTCGATATTGTCCGGATATATGCCGTCCGCTGTTCATGGGTCTTTCAGCCACGTGTGAGTCTGCGTGTTTCAAAGACAGTCCCGAGGGTATAAATAATGTTGTTAGCCAACAGAATTTCCTCGTGAGAGCCTACACCTATTAAGACGGAGGGTGGATGGTTCTAGTTCAATGCTAACCGAAAATTTTAGGATGGGACTTCGAGGGAAATCCGGTGATTGCATGAATCGTTTTCAGCGGCAGGATAGCGACACTAAGACGAATCAGAAGTTATTCAGCCTGCGTCATAGCGAGATTTTTGAGTCGTTCAATCCACTGGAGCTTGGACGGCTTCTTGGTATTTTGGAAGAATTTGATCTGCCCAAGCATCATGTGCTTTTCTCTCCTGGAGCACCGTGCGAAGCAATTTATTTCATAGAGCGAGGACGAGTGCGAGTCACTCGACTGTCTCCTGAAGGCAAGAGCGTGATTCTGGCCCTGCTCGGCCCGGGCGAGTTGCTCGGCGAGGCAGCCTGGGAATCAGGTGAGCACGACAGCTATGCAGAAACTCTCGAGGATGCTTGTGTTTATCAAATAGGGCGAGAAGCCTTTCAGAACTTCATTCGAGAGAACCCAGAGTTCGGGCTCAGATTCATCAATGTGTTGGGTGGTCGGCTTAAACAGGCTCAGGCGCGCATTGAAGATCTTGTTTTTCGGCAAGTGCCAAGTCGTGTGGCGCGGTTGCTGTTGACGCTGGCTGAGAGCCACGGAAAGGTGACTCCCGCTGGAATAAGGGTAGAGTTTCCTCTTACGCACCAGGAGATAGCTGACATGGTCGGCTCTTCTCGCGTTACCGTCACGCAGATTTTAAACAAGTTTCGCACCAGCAAGTGGATCAATATTGAGTCCAAGCGGATTACCATTCACGATATGAACGCTCTGGAAGAGCTGGTTCGATTACCCTAAGAATGGCTTATTGACTTGATTTATGGTTGAATTCTTCACGGACTAACGTCACGGCCGAATATTTTCAAGCACTGTATATGGTGCTGCGCCTGTTGTGCTCTGCGTTGTTCTTTTCCAAAAGTAAAGCCTCAGATTTGATTGAGAAAGTACTTCTAAAAAGACAGAAATTTTTGCAGCCGAGCTTCAAGTGAAGATTCAGCAAAGGCGTTTCATTGGTCACAGTACAACATCTGATTCGTGAAACCCTGGCTCCTTGACGCATAGAGTTGTTCGACGTCATTCGCGTAAATGCAATGAGGATGTCAAACTTACATCATGCGCTGGAGATCTATATAATAGGAGGCAGAAACAGAACGTTTCTTCTTGTGCCCGTAGCTCAGTTGGATAGAGCGTCGGTCTCCGAAGCCGAAGGCCTTGAGTTCGAGTCTCAACGGGCACGTTTTTTTGATACAGCCAAGTCTAAATTGCTCGGTCTGCAATTTGCCGTTCTTTCGTGAGTTTGTCACTGTGTTTCTCGATGACGAATCAATTGATCCCGAAGGAAGGCTATTGAGTAGTAGCTTGTCAGTTCGACGATTTTGCCGTAGTTATTCT
>CAYTDR010000029.1:0-18980 GCA_964436185.1 uncultured Candidatus Obscuribacterales bacterium
GTGATTTCCCCTGGAGATATTGTGCTATTGCATGGGCCATTGGCTGTTTAAACGATCCAACTTCACCCCCCAAGCAAAATGCAATTTACGCATCGTCACTCCGACAAACTGAGATCAACAAAAGTCAGATTAGCGAGCAAAATTGAACAGCAGTATCACTATTGATGACTAACAGCTATAGCTACCAGCGGTCGGCTCGATGTTATGCGGCGCACAAGGCTGCACAAATACTGGATTTCATACGCTCAGCAATCATCGAAACAATAACGATGACTGCCTTCCTCGCAAATTTAGCGCATAGTCCTTTCGATTAGCAGTCATTATCAAATCGAACGACTCATAGCCTTCCGTCCGTCACGCAAGCACGTTCTTTCAGAATCACCCTGTCAATCTTTCCTGTCGACGTTTTGGGAAGTCCATCGAGTGCCACGATATCGTAAGGCATCATATAGCTGGGGATAATTGCAGAAAGCTTCTTCCCTATCTCCTCAATCGTCGGACCGTCTGCATGACAGGCAACGAAAGCATGAAGAGAGTTACCATACTTTTCATGAGGTCTAGCCACCACCGCCAGCTCCGCTATTCCCGCAATAGAACTCAGCGCGGACTCAACCTCTCCAATCTCGACGCGGTATCCACGCGTTTTCACCATGTTATCGGCTCGACCGTGATAGACGATGTTGCCATCAGGCAAGACTCGTCCTAAATCGCCGGTCCTGCAACACAGTGTCTGGTATGAATGAAACGGGCTTTGTACAAGCTTTTCCCTGGTGCGCTCAGGATCGTTGAAGTAACCAACGAAGACTGTTCCGCCCCGGACAAGCACTTCTCCAACCTCGCCTTCGCCGACCGGTTTCAGCTCGTCGTCTACGATATAGATCTCTGTATCGTGGACCGGTTTGCCGATCGGAACAGACTCCATTTCTTCCGGCAATTCATCGATATGAAAGTAGGTAATAATGTTGGTTTCTGTCGGACCATAAATATTCGAGACGCGCGTATTCGGCAAACATTGCATGAACTTTCGCAGGTACGGAACGGGAAAAGGTTCACCGGCGTAGAGCACCAAACGCAGTGTCGGTATGTCTCTCTCCAATCCTCCTTTGCCAAGCCAGGTGATGAATGTTGAAGGGACCGTATAAACAATAGTCACGCCTTCATCACGCATAAATGACACAACATCATGCGCATTCTGACTGAACCCCATCGGCGCGATTATCAACTGCGCGCCACTAGCCATGGTGGAGAAAATATCGAACACGGAGAGATCGAACTGCAATGGGGCGCGATTGAAAATCTTGTCTTCAACAGTCAGCTTAAACTCCTTCGCCATCCAATCGATGAATGTCCAGGCGTTTCGGTGAGTGATCATGATCCCCTTTGGGCTTCCCGTGGATCCAGAAGTGTAGAGAACCCAGGCGAGATCATCAGCAAGAATGGCTCTCGATGGCTCTGACATACATGACTCGAGTGCGGCTACGGTGGAAAACCCATCTATTCCTTCGGGGAGCTCGACGCCAGACTCATCAAGACAAAAAATCCTTTTGATACCAAACGCTCTTAATTGTTCTGCAACAGGCAAGTACTGCGAATCAACGAGCAACATCTCAAGCCCCGCGTTCTTGATTACATTCCCTAGCCAGGCTACGGGTGCCATTATATTTAGAGGCACATAGACAACGCCTTCCCGCAACGCGCCGAACATCGCAATGGCGGCTTCCGCTCTCACTCTCGAAAGAATTCCGATCATACTTCCTTTCGGCGGTGCTTGGCGAAAGTATGTTTGAAACTTCCTGGAGAGTTGATCGACCTCCCCATACGAAAATAGCCTATCGCCCTGTTTGATTGCTGTTCTCGAGGGGACATCCCGCATTGTGTCTTCGACAAAATGTTGAACTAGATACTTCAATCTTCGCTTCGAGCTCCATACCGGCAACGGACTTTGTCTGCCTGGTCCCAAGCAGCCTAAGATTGCGCCAATACTATCATGAATCTTCGGCTCCCTCAACGCGTTCCACCGATGATGACTGCCAGAAAATTATTTTCGCCGGGGCAAGAAGTTTGGGAAGAATACTCTCCGTATACAAGGTTTGCCACACTCGGAGCATGACTGTGGATGACTCAATTTACAAGATACATCGATTTCCAAACTCCCTGCTAAAAACCGCATTTTGTTCACTTCAAAATCGAAATCGAACTCACAATGACGACTATCTATTACCTGAAGGAGAATCGGTTCGCTGCCAGTCTGACAGGCAGCAAGTGCAGCAGCAAACTTATAGCTGTGGGCGGGATGGAGCCTGTCGTCCAGCCGACCTGCAGTAATCAAAATCGCAGGATATTTCCGAGGAACAACTCTATGCAAAGGTGAATAAGCGTACAGCGCTTCAAATTCCTTCGGATTGGTTGGCGAACCATACTCAGTCTCATACTTCCAACCAGGCCCAAAGCGATTGAAGCGCACCATGTCCAATACACCCGAGTCCACGGAGGCAGCTTTGAACAACTCCGGCCGCTGTGTGATGCACGCGCCTATCAATAATCCACCATTACTCGAGCCGCTTATAGCAAGCTTTTGCGGGCAGGTATACTTTTCCTCGATCAGCCACTCGGCAGCCGCTATAAAGTCATCAAACGATGTCTGCTTATGTATTCCAGTCCCAGAACGGTACCAATCCATGCCATTTTCCATGCCACCACGAATCAGTGGCATACAATAAATCCCTCCCATATCCAACCAGGCGACATTAAAACTTCGGTAGCGCGGAGTTTCGTAATGCCTGAATCCACCGTATCCATAAATGAGGGTCGGATTCAAACCGTTTTTTAGATTTAGGTCCTTTTTGTGGGCAATGTACATTGGGATGTTGGTACCATCCTTAGATTGATACATCACTCGTTCTAGGCAGTATGACCTTGCATCAAAAGCGGGTTTGACTCTGTGCATCTCATGCAATTTGCGAGTTTTGAAATCGTAGCGATACTGGATCGGTGGCATGAGGAAGTTCGACACTTCAAAGAAGCATTCGTTCAAGCCTGATGTCAAAGTAATGTCAGTATTTGATGGAAAATCCAACTGCCTTAATAATTTTCCATTGCAGTCATAATCGCAAATGAAGACCAAGCCATCCCGGATAAATTTGACAATCAGATGTCCATCGACACACAGGCAGTCGGCAATAGTGGCACCCTGCTCCGGGATAACATCATGAATGGTCAGCTTTCCCGACAGGAAGTCCTTCATATCAACCGATATGATTTTCTTGTGTGGTGCATTCAGATCAGTTGAGAAGACAAGGTCATGATTAGGTAAATCACCGATGTAGAAATATACGTTCTCTGCCGGTCTGAACATCTCGACTGTCGGCGAATCGTCTCTGTCCCGCGGCTTGATCAGAACTCCCCATCCCTCTCTTGAATAAGTGAACAAAACAACAAACTTACCACTTTTTGAAATCGCGGCAACTGCGTCGGCGTTTGCCCGTTGATAGATCATTTTATCGAGTCGTTGTGGAGTTCCTAACTTGTGATAATAGACCTTCGAGCAACCAACTCGAGTAACAGGATCAAATTTATTCGTTGGTCGCTCAATTGATGCATAGTAGAATCCCGTGCTATCAGGCGTCCACTCGAGAGCTCCAAATTGAGTCCAGCGAATCTTGTCCGAAAGCACTCGCTTGGCTCCGGTAAGCTCTCGGAAATTCCACTCCACCCAATCGCTAGATGACTTCATTATCGAATAGCCAAGAACTTTCTCGTTTGGACTAACGCTCGTATCCTCCACCTTCCAACCATCAACAACCTTCGACGGATCGAATACTTCGACAGGCAGTGCGTTATATGCGGACAACGAATAGAGTCGAGGCTTGCAGCCATTACTTGCAGAAAAGAAGTAACGTCGAGAACATCCGGAAGGGAGCCCTATATAGTCGTGACCATATCGAGCCGCTCTGCTATAGATTTCGTTAAACCCAGACTGTTTCGATAGAATTTGACGAGCATATTCGTCCCTAGAATTCACCCAATCAGCAACTTCGACTGAATCATGATTTTCAAGCCAACGGTATGGATCGTCGACCTTGACACCATGATAGTAATCACTATGATCCAGTTCTAAGGTTTCGAACAATGATGTAAAACAGTCAACCTTCGGTCGCTGAGGCCCTCGATGCATAGCAAGCAGTTTAGAGTCTATTGTCGCGACATCAACTGCTGTTGCAGGCAACCCGACAAACCACAAAAACAGGAGCAGAAAGCAATAGTTATGCTGGTTAGTATTTTTCATGTCGCTCGCCTCCACTACTATTAGAGGCAAGAAACGTGACTAAAACGGTACAGTGGAATTAAATTCAAGCAACCGTTCCAGCCAATTGATTTCAAACAAATTCCTGAATTCCCTGCACAAAGTCTAAACCGAACTCCTCAGCGTAGTCTTCAGACCTCAACGACATGAATTCGGCTCTCTCATTTTCAATTCCACATCCACCATTTTTGCCCAGGCTTCCATTGCTTTGTCGAGTGTACACTCCTGCCAATCAAACTCGATAATCTCGACCATCTCGCCATTCGCCTGGATATCCGCAATCTTCAATCCGACTTTGGGAGCAACCGTCTCTGCAAGCGTTCTCTTCCAGTCCGTGGGCTCCCCATCTAGCCAGCGAAGGAACGTTTTTGTCATCCGGGAATAGATCTTATTCTTACACTCATCGAAGTTGAGTAGATCCTTCATCTGGATGAACTCGTCATTCTGCAAGTAGGTATTTATACCGTCTTCAAGATCGATGTCTGAACCGTATACAGTACCGAATGTGAGATCGAACTGCAGTCCATAAGGTATGTCGTTGAGTTGTGCATAGACATTTCTGCGCGGATTGGCAACCAGAAGGCACTCAGGAATAAATCTTGCAAACTGCCCGGGCGTCGCCTTCTCGCTAATTGTTGCGAACTTACTCAATACTGCGCCGATCTCTACATCGAAGGAAGGATCGAACTTGTAGTCGTAGCCATCGATACTGCATATGGTGGACAATCGAAAAGCCGAGTTGCAGCCGGTAGTGTAAACCGGAGAGTACTGCCTGTAAATGTCGTCGCTCGCATGACCGAGAACATCTTTCAGAAACAGCTCCGGCAGCGGTTCCGCAGGGGAGTAGCGGGGAAGTCCTCTTCCATCCAGACCGGACCAATTTATGTCTCCGGATATATAGTCGATCGATGTGTCTTGCGCAAACGCTTCTCTGATTCTGAGCAAATAACCAGGCGCGTAAGCAAGAGCATCCGCATCGTTGGAAACAATAATCGGATCGTCAGAGTTGTGATCCAGACAGCTCCTGGTCACTGCGTCGGTTAAAATTCCGCGAATTCTCGAAATTGTCGGTTTGCCTTTGAACTGGTGCGTTACGGCAATCAAGTTCAGTTCCGGAAAAGATTCCTTCACCTGATCGAGCTCCTTCAACCTGGAGTTAGCAAGCTCGGTAAAGAGTGAAGGATCTATTTGTTCGCCTCCGTTGACGAAAACCACGAACATGCACTTGTCGGGTATTCCAGCTTGAGCGAGTGCACGAATACTCTGAAGTAGCTCAAGTTCCTTGATGTAGCAGGGAATGAGAACAAACAACTCTTCACCCCTCAGGATCAGCTTGGAGGAGATCTCCTCAATCAGACGGATGTCTTCTTGGCTCCGCAGCGACTGAAGATCAGAGATGAATCTCTTCGCTTCTTCATGAAAATTGCTATCAAGCATCAGTTCGGCCCTGTCTCAGTAGGTGGAAAAGGAATGTCTCTTCGCTGCGCAGCAACTGAAGATCAGAGATGAATCTCTTCGCTTCTTCATAAAAATTGCTATCAAGCATCAGTTCGGTCCTGTCTCAGTAGGTGGAAAAGGAATGTCTTCTTCGCTGCGCAGCGACTCGAGATCGGAGATTCTTCATGGAAATTGGTTTCAAGCATCGGTTCGCTCGTCCCTCCATCGAACTGAAAAGTTATGCATTCGCAAATGCTTCAAGTAGGGCGGGTTCTGGCTTGGTCAACCTGATGATCAACTTGTGCATCGCATCACTCGTTGCCGTATCGCTCATTTGTGTGCCGACGGACTCACATGATACTACCTCACCAACCAGATCCATATACCATGGTTGCTCAGAATCGTTCTGCGGTACTACCGGCAATGCCAACCGAAGCAACGTGCCTGGAGCTAAATATTGCGGACAGTCACCATGAAGGTGATCGGCTGCCTGCAGCTTGAGATAAGCCTTCATCTCCTTGAATCGAAGCAAATCCGCACTCGCAGTTGGCGGATCTTCAAGCGCGAACAGCATCGCTTCGAGCTTCCCGCCGGAATCGAAGACTGCCTTCGCTTCCTCATGATCATCCGCTGCCACGCCATCGCCGCGAACGAAATAGTAGATGCTTCCTACCGATTCAGTTTGTTGCGCAGTGTTCAGCTCAAAACCGCGTCTCTGAAATGCGTTAACCAACCAACTGTAATGGTAAGCCATGGCATGGAATCCTTCTTCCGAGATCACCAGCAGACCCTCTCGCAAGATGCGACTATTCAGCCGTTCGTATCCGCAGTTCTGATAATAAGCCTTGCGGGTCTTTGTTGCTGTTGCATCGGTCTTGAAGGTGGAAACGACAACATCGATCTTGGAGTCTCGCAAAGAGTCGAGCGCAGCCTCGAATTGGGAGACGTTGCCGAGACAGTTAAAAGGGAAGAAAGCAAGTGATCGATGCTCACGCGCCTTCAATGTGAGGTCTGCCACCACATCATAGATCTTCTCCGCAGGATGAAGAATGATCTTCGCCGAGGACCCCGGATAGCTCTTTTTCGCAGTCACGGTCCTCAACTGACCCAGCTCTACCAGCCATGGGACGATGTCGAGTCCTACGTAGTGATACCCTCGAGAGAGTGACCAATTCATGTATCTGCCATAACCACAACCCACTTCAATCAGACGCTGATACCGTCCCTTCATGGCTTGCAAAAGAAATTCGGACTCCTCTGACAGATACGATCTGACCTCAGGAGTGAGAAACTGATAGTCGAACATCCGCCATCCTCGTCTCTCGCCGTAGAACTGTCCGATTTCGTAAAGTTTCAACTGTACGATCCCCTTGATGCCAGACAGACAACAGTCCAGAATTGGACCTAACTGATTCTAACAGATGACCCCGATGACATCCGCTACCTGCGGGAGGAAAAAGCTTGATCGGTCCTTACTACCCATGTGAATCTTTGCCGTCACTGTTGTACTGCATGATCGGCGACGAGCCGCTCATGTTCCAGCGCTGGGAGGAACTTTCAACATATCAGCAAGAGCATCATGCAAGTATGCGGTTCAACATACTTCCTTTTGCCATGTGCTTTATCGCTGTCTCCAGGAGTGACGACGAAGTGTTTCTGGATGAGCTGTTTCTCGAAAAGGAAGAGTTGTTCAACTGGCATCTGCACATTTATTCTAGCTTGAACATGCAAACATCGAATCGACTTCGATTCATGGAGCCGGACGAAATCTATGAGAAGGCAATCGATTCACGCAAAAAACACCAGAAGATCTCTTCAGCCTGCTTCTCCTACGACGTCAATGATTGCGTTGATATCGAAAACCAATTGGCAATCAGCAAGATGGTCAACTCTAAGATTGACCTGGTGGAAAGTGCACGCAAGGCACAATTCCAAATACCAAGGAGCGTCATATTCTCGCGCGAGCAGCTTTCGGAGAAAGGCATTCAGGAGAGCTTCGATTTTCCCAATGAGGGGCTCGTAATCAAGAGTGACGGCTTAGGTGGAGGATTCAATGTTTGTCGCATCGAAACGTTCGATGACTGCAGGGAGTTCATCGAAAGATATCCTGCGGGAACTATGTTCGTTTTGCAAAGTGAGATCGATCCATGCCACCACGGAGAGTTCATTGCAGACTATCTGGTTAAACCGGAATCAGTAGAACTTCTCAATCTGCGACTGAAACTCACAACCGAAGACAAATGGTTCGGCAATGTGTACTCACCAAAGTTTGCAGCTTGGCAAGACTTGCCTGATCTGGAGCGGTGCATAAACGATGTTCGAGCGCGAGGATACTGTAGCGAAGACGGCTACATCTGTGGAGTTGATTTTTTCAGCCCTAACAATGATCCGAACACTCAGTTAATCACCGATATCAATGCTCGATGGACGGGTGGATTGCCGGTGGCGCTACTGATTAAGAAGCTCGGTCTCGAGCATCGCACCGTCTACTCCCATCTGGATGAGATTCTCGAAGGCGATCTGCCTCGATATAGGAAACTCATAGAAGCACATCTACTTTCTGAGCAAAGGGTCGATGAATCGCCATCGAAACAATTCGAACTTTTTCCCGTCAGTTTCTCGCCCCAAATAGAGAACGGCAAATTTTACGTCTGGCTGATCGTCACCGGCAACTACACCGCCTTCGTGGAAACGAAGCAACAATACCTATCCCAGGACTCCTTACCCTTCGCCGAAACAGTCGCTATGCTGATCGAGCAGAACGCTCATTGGCTGTAGACGCCCGAGAGTAATCTGGCGGTTTTCGTTTTCACGTTCCCACACCACAGCGATATACTAATCTGAGTGGGACGGTGCATAGATAAAAATAGACACTGAAAAGACTCGCTCTTGTTGCTATGAAACCGAGGATTCAGATTGATTCGGATATCTGAATGAGTACTGCCAGCCCTCCGCTGAGGTATGTCTTGCGGGGTTGCTTTGAGAGTGTGCCTCCGTCGAACCTATTGAAGGTGGCTGTTTCAGAACGAATTCCTCCCTCTGCAACTAAGCTGGGTTGCCCTGACGGAACGACTCCCAAAGATTGCGATCCTCGGCCTAGTATCGATGCCTCTCCCGGCTCCGAATAAAGTGGCAACTCGCTCCAATTAACGCTTTCACCTGCAACCAGATTGCCAGCATGCTTGCCACCATTTACAATACCAAGTGAATACACTTGATCGAAGACGGCAATTCCCTTTGCTCCAGCACCAACATTGAGCGCTCCTGGGATGTAACAGTAGAGCTGATTCTCGTTGACCTTTGGTGCGGGGAACGGACTCTCTTCCGGCAGTGTGACTCGAACCACTCCGTCATTCCCAATGTCAAATCGGCAGTATCGGCTTGCTGATGAATTGACTTTGACAAAAGGTTCATTGAATGCTCGACTCAAGCTATCGATCTGCAAATTTCCACGAGCCGTCCTTATCCAATCAAAGAGCGCCATTCCGAGTGCATCCCTACCGGAAAGCCGAGTCTCACCTGTCCGCAGACCACTGGCGACCAGGGTGGAACCCAATCCGGGGTAATCGCCACCATATGCCGCGCGAACCTCGGCATTTGACTGGTCGCTAAGCTTGGCCAGCAACTCGTTTAAGCTATTAATGCCCACATCTTCTGCACCTTGCAGGTCGATCACGAATGAACCTGCAGGGCTCCGGCTCTGCGGTCCTCCAGGTTGGGCAAGGTTCTGGACCGGAATGAATGGAGAGTTCCGACTCATTGAAGGAAATCGCGCGTTCACTCTGATGATACTTGCTGGATGGACTCCATCTCGCTCTTTGAAATCACCAACAACGAGCGATGGGCGGCCTCCAACTGCGGCCATATGCAGCGACTCGCCTGCGAACGAAAGATCCACGCCAGGCTTGTACCTGTTGCCCTGACACATGTTCGCCAGACAGTAACGCGCTCCCGGACTCACAGACTCGGTTGTTCCTCCATTCGACATCCAACCAAGGGAGAGCTCGAACTTCAGGCAGTCTGCACTAGCACCGCTGTCCATACCACCAGCGGTGGCATTCCGGCCTGCGTTCGCTAGAAATGCTTCCAATGCTTTTCTATAAGGATCTATCGAGTTCCCAGAAGCGTCGGTGAGTCGCACTGTTCCACGAGGCCGCAATCCCCCGGCTAACTTCTCATCCAAGCTTCGAGCGGCTCTCCTCGCCTGCTCGCATTCAAACCGAGCTTGCCGCAGCATGAAATCACTGTTCAACTCTTTCGCTACTATCAGCTCATGTCTGGCGTTCGCGATAATCGAATTTATACTTAACACCGGCAGCGGTTCCCCGTCTTCGGAACGTGGATTGGTCCCCACGGGCGGTGAATCGACAAGTCCGATGAGACCGAAATATTCATCGTTGATAACGGCACGAGACAGTTCTTTGGCACCCGCGAGCGCGGCAGCTTCTGCCGCGCTTGTCCCCTTCATCCTCGATGTAACATCGAGTCCTAGCAATACAAAAGCAAGTCCAACAAGCGTCACTGCAATAATGGCAACAATTGCCAATAAGAGCATTCCACCAACTTTGCTTCGAGTACGTCTGCGAACCGTGTTCATCTACTTCTCCTGCGATGTTCGAGACACTACCACTATTTCTTGTTGGCAATATCGGAGAAGAACTTACCAATCATCTCGCTGGCATCGACATTCATCGGCGTCACTCCATCTGCGCCAAAAAGACTCGGGTTTGGGTGCCCAGGCCAGGTGTGACCGCCATTCTTGATCACTACTCCCACAACCTTGCAACCCGATTTTGTCGAAACAGTCGATACCGTTGCAGGAGTAGGAATCGACACAGGGCGATTTCCAATGATCGCGGATCCGGATGCTGGAATTGTCGTTACTGCGGCATTGCCTACTGCTCCGCCGTCGAACTTCTGCCACGCTCTCTTGGTCGCATCATGCGAGAGCACGACACCACCGGCGGGGCCAACTACCGTACCACCGTCGATGGGGACGAAAGAGTCGTTAATGCCGTGGATAAGCAGCACCGAAACTGGTGACTTCGGAGTGATGGAATCTGCCGCCGCAATATCGCCTGCAACTGATCCGATTCCTCGAATTTTGTTGCTCAAACTCAACCCCAGGTGATTGCTGAAAATGGCGCCATTTGATATACCGCACGCAAAGACAGCCTTTTTATCGATCCTGTTCTGAGCACTGAGCACATCAATCATCTGCCGAACAAAACCGACATCATCGACTCCAGGATTAGCATTCGGTCTGCCATCATTCCAATGTCTGTTGAGTCCGTCGGGATAGACTGCAATAAATTTGTACTTACTTGCCACTGCGTCCATACCATATGTGAATTCGGCCTGATTTCCCGTACCACCACCGCCATGAAAGATGAACACCAGCGGTGCCGGCTTAGCGCGATTGACAGAATCAGGAACATAGACCCGAAAGGTTCTCGCAACACCCTGATAGAGCAAAGACTGCTCTTGAGATTGCAAGCCGGACATTTGCGCAGACACGCGAACTACGCCGGCGCATAACAGCACCACCAACAATACCATGAATAAACGCAAACGAAATCTAGACGAGATCATAGCATCTCCTTTGATGACGAGAGGACTTGGTTTTAAGCTAATAAAATCGTTGCTAGCCGACGAATACGTCGAACTAACAATGGTAATCAACTACAGCAAGACAAAGACAGCCCAAGTCGATCGGACATTTCGTCTCGCCAATATGTTTCGTGCCTATACCTATATATACGTAAACCGCTGCGAAAAAGTTCAATCAATCCAAAACTTTCTCTACGCAGAGGTTCAAAACAACTTGGTCGTAAGGTTGTTGGCGATTGCTCTGTCCTTTGCGGCCAGTTTAGTTTTTCCCAGCGCTTCGTAGGCTTTGCTGCGCGCGAGCAGAAGCCTGACTTGTGTGCCGGTATCTTGTGGAGTAGACATCGCTTTGGTCAAATCGGCAACACAACTTTCATACTTCTTCAGGGCAAAATAGGCTCGGGCTCGCGCTTCCAGAATTCGAGAAGCGAACTTTACAGTTGTGTCGTGCTTCATGGCTTCGGAGAAATCAACGATTGCCGACTCCGGTTCGCCCAATTTTAACGAACATTCGGCTCTATACCGATAACACTCAGCCAACTCCGTCCCCGTTAAATGTATTTTTTCCGCGAGAACGTCGATGATTTGATCGTAGTCACCGCGAGCTTCCTTAAAACGCTTGATGTGCATAAAATGCTTTGCACGAAGTTGCCTCGTCGTTGCATCGTCCGGATAGAGCTTCAAGGCCACCGTCAGATCTTTGATAGCAGGCTGGTGAAGTCTCATCAATTGATAGAGAGTGGCTCGTGCAACATAGAGCTGCCGAGCATCAGGAAATCGTTTAATACCTTCAGAATAATCGGCCAGCGCTTTGTCATTTTCGAGGCGGTTGGCATAGATTTCGCCCCTTGCGAGATATGGCCAGAAGCCACAAGCCTTCGCCTTAATTATGACTCCTAGATCTTCCAGCGCGCCGTGTTCCTCTCCAATCGTCCTGCGCAGCAATGCTCGTTCAAATCTCGCATCGATGCAACTGGGTTCCAGCTTCAACGCCTTGCTGGCAAAGATTATTGCTTCGTGTGGACGTGCAGAACATCTCAGGAAGCGTGCGATGGTCGTATAGTCGCTCGCACGCGGTCTTGCAAGCCGAGCAGCATCAGCGAAACTAGCATCAGCCTGACTTTTATTGTGCATCGTTGCACAAATTTGGCCCTTCAACAGTCTGTACTCGAATTCCTTCGGAGCGAGGCTGATAGCTTTATCGATGTCTATAAGCGCACGCTGGAGGTTCGGAGTTGATACGTGCAGTTCGACGTATGACTGGGCGCGTTTGAAATAAGGTCGCGGATCCTTCGGATTTTGCTTGATCGCCACCGTCATACTGTCGATCAAACGCTGGGGAGCTTCGCCAAAGACTGGCGAAACTCCGCTCCAGAAATAACAGCACAGCGCTAAACAGATTATCCGTGCCGAAAAACTGACAGGTCTCATGTTCTCGATTAAATCTTAGCGGCCTCTTCGTCCGCGGCCGGCGCGCCTTCCTTCTCCTGCTCCGCCATCACCGCCCAAACCGCCGCCGGCCTCGCGGCCTTGTTCTCGCATTCCCTGACCTGCTCCGTCTCCATCGCCGGAACCTTTGCGGCCAAAGATACCGCCGCCGCCACCACTTTCACCGCCTCTGCGACCAAATCTTCCGCCGCCGCCGCCGCCGCCGCCACCTTCGGCGGCTGCACCACCACGGGCAAAACTGCCACCACCACCTTCAGCGGCTGCACCACCGCGGGCAAAACTGCCACCACCGCCTTCAGCGGCTGCTGCGCCGTGCGCATAACTGCCACCACCGGCAGCAGCTGCACCACCACCTTGGGCGACGAAGGGATTTTGTTGTGTCTGGCCCTGCCAACTCTGATAAGAGGCAGTTTTATTTTGTTGATGGTTTGAATACCACTGCTGCTGTTGATCGACGTTCATTTTATGTTGGTTGTAGAGTACTGCCTGTTGATTGGGGGAGAGGTTGACGTCATTGTTGTTGACATAAACTTTGTTGCCGTTCGCATGATTGTAATAGGGATTTCCGCCGGCACCGTAGTACATCGGAGTGCCGTAGGGCACGTTATGGTAGTACATGCTGCTCGCCATCGCGCTTCCAGCCATGGCACCCATACCAGCCATCGCAGCGGTCGCGGCACCACTGCCCCCACTAGACTGTTGTGTATTGTTAGTCGTTTCGTTATAAACGGGCGCATATTGCGGGACGTTACTTGCTTGCTGAGCACCTTTGACCTGATTGGCCAGGCCGGTCAGGTCTACTGTTTGACCGTTCTTGTCGACGTACCAGTAACCGCCGTTCATACCGATGTATACCTGGATCGCCTGTCCGTTGACTCCTGCGCCAGGCAATGGAACGAGCATGCCCTTAGGAGTAACCACCTGTTGCCCCTGACCGTTGTTGACCACATGGAGTGTAACCACCGAAACTTGCGGCGGGGCTCCTCCCTGTTGTGCCAGGGACGTCGCGCTGCACATGAGCGTCAACGACAAAGCGAGCACACCAGCCCTAATCGAACGAGCTAAAACATTCAATTTCATGAAATCTCATCCCCAACGCAAGTAGACAAGGTCTCATTGTAGTACATCCGTATATATAGTTCGTTCCAATTCGAAAGGTGGACGTTTTATTACGTATCACTCATCTTGAGATCACATCAATCTGTTGATTCAAAAATACACGGCGTGTCGATTTAAACGCTTACCCAGACGAACATTTCAGGCTTCTGGTTCAATAAGGATAATCGTCACGTGAACGAGCTATGTGCTACCGGGTTGCTTGTCTGACTTTAGCTTCCCAAAGCGACGAAGCACCAATCAAAGCGCTGACCCGGGCAGTTTAGGCTTCTGGCTCGGGCGAGGATATACGTCCTCGTGAATGTGTTAGCTTCAACCACTTGGATGTGCGACTGGTACTCGCGTGTTGGACTTTGAGCTCCCACGAATCGCCGGATTGAGGATCAATAGCGAGCACGTGCTCTCCGTCAGTCACTACGACCACGTTTTGGCTCGAATTGAGAAGTCCGGGCAGCGTCATAACAACTGCCATCGGGCGCCCACCTACGGTCAGATGCAGCATCGGACTGTTGCTCATACTGCGAGAGGCGCCAACAGCAATCTTTCTGCCACCGTATGACAGTGACCTGTATACTTCCGGTGCCGTTCTGTTATTGGCTCCTAAGGAAGCGAACTCAAGACAATCCATTTGAGCAAACGCCTTCAAGAGCGTGTCCTTCACATAACCATCGGTTAGATTCACTGTCGCCGAGCCGGGAATCAAACGCTTCGGTTCACTGTCGAAAAGAGCTTCGTCATGTAAAGCTTCCAATCTGGTGCCATCCGCAAGAGAAACCACTGATGCTTTCAGCGGAACAGATGAATCCACTACCCGCGACATCGCAAGAAGTTTCGGCCGCGAGTATCGATTTCCGCAGATTGGAGCCAGGCCCGGGACGTGGTGATGCTCAGCTCGCCCTTGCAATATAGCCAGCTTTCGTTGGGGCGGCACCACATCCAATTTTGGCACGCGCGTCTTCAGTTTCACGCCACCATCTTCGGTACTGCTTTGTACAGGACCAACAAATGACACGCTAAAAACGGCAGCCAGGGTAGTCCAAGCTATGAAATTTTTTATTGTGTAGTAAATTCTCATAGCAAACCCCTCATAACCGAGATTCTATGCCAATCTACGAGAAATATCAAGAGCAGTGTTTGTCAGAATCCTGTAAGGACGCCAATCTCAGCAGTCGCCCTTTCTTGACGACTGCAAAGTCTGCCTGATTTCAGGCTTCTTGGCTTGACTGAAAAAACAACGCCAAATCCTCAGACGATCAACCGATCAAAATGTGTCTACCCGGCGCGTCGTATTTTTCGGCACTGGAAAAGTTATCCCCGTGGCTTTCCAGCTTAGAGGCGAATGTTAGAAAATTGATCCATACGGGATAAGGCATCAATATGTTTTTTTCGCCAATTCACAAAAGCCAGAAAACCAGAAACCACTTTTCGGGGGAGTTCAGTGGCGCAGCAACGGTTCACCGAGCCCAATCTACCGCCTTTTGTGCAGAGTCTGACAAGAACAGAGAGCATGTCGATAGAACCCAAGTTTAGCGCTCAAGACTGGAATGCATCCGATGAAATTAGTGTTATCGCACGCTCATCTCTTCAAACTCGTAGTCCGGATCTGGGGAGTCAGCGCCAGTAGGAAATATCAAGAACGACCTGTGGTTGTCTGCCCCTAATGGTGGTGTCGTTGTCAGCCTCGCATAGAGGGTGTCGGTTAGCTCGATTTGAGCCTCCTCCAGCCCATCTGTGATCTCAGGAAGGTTCATGCAAGCAAGCGCTCGGAAGGACATATCAGGATCCATCGGAAAGCGATCTCTGATTACATACAAATATGGACGATCCACAACAAACGTCTCTATAAAGTCGAGCCATTCATCACTGCTGGTAACATGACCGACTCTGATTCCCATCCCTCCTTCCAGATAGCGATGGGCGATGACATAGTCATCCTTGTTGTTCCTTGCCAATTCGAGGGTCTCCAGGTTCGGCTGATTGTAGTCATCCAATGACCAGCACGGCATCGATTCGCCAACCGCCAGATCAAGCGATTGGTCGCAGAATATCTGGCAGAGTTCCGGCAGTACCGCATATAGTGCTTTGTCATTGAGCAGATCGGCCAACGGCGAGTTGGCCATAAACACCTGACCTTGCATGTAACGATCGAGAAGACCGCTCCAGGCAAGCTCGTCGTAAGTCTCTAACATCTCAGCGTTCAGTCGCTCGAACAGCTCGTCCGACGGATCGAGAAGATTCAGGGGTGGGTGGTTGAAGATCGCCAGTCGTTTGTTTCGGAATGCCTTTTCATGCAAATTTTGAGATTTGTTCAACTCGTCGAAAAGAACGTAGTCAGCCTGCAACTGCGGAACAAGCCCCTTCCAGTTGGCGCCTGAATTCTGGAGATAAGCCCAGGCATCAAGCACCAGTCTCTTCGGCGAATCGTCTGCCAGTGTGGCAAAGCGCTCGATGCAAGACTCGAGCATTGTCACTCGCCTGCTGGCAAATGTTTCGTCTTGCAATCCGAACCTGGAAAACATCTCGGGCATCAATTTCTTGTAGGCACTGCTCAAGTCGGCCAGCAGGTGAGGATAAGGTGTCGCATATCTGACCTGGAACTCAGCCAACATAAACTGCAGACCTGATGCCAGAATGTCGATCCCGCATTCAAGGTATAACGGCTGTTTCAGCACCTTCTCAAACGGTTTTCGTACCTTTCCGTTGGCATAATAATAAAGCGAGCTTTCCAGCATGGAACGAAAGTAGCGAGCGTTCTCCGGTGTCATGCGAGCGAACAGCGAGGAAAGCTCCTCGCCATTAATATCATCCTGTGCTGTGATCTGCACCAATCGCAGTACCGTCCTCATGCACCTGCGCAGTTGTTCCTGCAACCACTGATGCTCACGGTTTCGCATCACACCCATATAGATGCTCGCCATCACCGAGTGCTCAGTCATCTCGAGCAGTTGTTCTTGAAGATATAATCGTTTCTCTGCGTCCATTTTGCGCAAATGCTTATAGGATTCGACACAGAAAGGGACCTTCTCCAGAAAACGAGAGGGCATGGAAAATCCTTGTATCCAACCGGCAAGAGAGATTCGCTTGTTGGCGCTGTACCCCTTCCAGGATAACCATTCGACCTTCTTCTTCTCTCGTGCGTCCTTCACTTTCGCTCCTTATGGCTATTCCGATTAGTAGGACAGAGTCAATCAATCAGCAAACAAACTAGATCTCCAAACCCAGCTCTACCAGGTAGTCTTTCAATGCGGAAAATGCTCGTACAAGTTGGTCAACTTCATCTTCGGTATTAGTGGTGGTGACAGTCAGACGAATCGCCTCGTCTCCGCGTTTGACCGAGGGGTATGGTGCAAGCGTGCAGAGAATGTGATTCGCGTATAGAATCTTCGACGCCTCTACCATCAGATGAGCTGCCTTCAACCGCACGGAGACAATAGGGAAGCCGCTATCATTGTGGGTTGTGAAGCCCAGATCGTTCAACCCTTCGAGAAGTCGAGCAGTCAGATCGTGCACACGCCTCCGCCTCTCGTCTCCATCGCGCTCGTTTTGCTCCAGACCAACCAACGCGGCCGCCATTGCCGATGCAGGACCGGCACCGCCGAGATCGTGTGGAGTAGCCTGAGACAACAGAAAGTTTCGCATCCTGGAGCTGCACCCTATGAACGATCCGTAGGATCCATAAGACTTCGAGAAACATCCTATATAGACGATGTTCTCATAGTCGAGCCCAAAATATTTGACCAACCCGTTGCCTTTCCGTCCATAGGGGTGGTCCGAATCAGGAAGTTCACCGACTACGCCGAACCCATGAGCATCATCTACAAAAAGAAGTGCATCATACTTTTTCGCCAAGCCATCGAGACCTTTTAGATCGGTGTATCCGCCCGTCATACTGTTTACACCGTCGACGGCTATCAGTTTCTTCTTGATCCCTTGATTCTCTTTCAACAGACTCTCCAGTGCATCAAGATCATCTGATGGGTAACTGACTAACTTTGCTCCGCTGTCCCTGGCAATCTTTGCGCCTTCATACATGGTGGCATGGGCGCTCTTGTCCAGAAAGAGAATACCGTCATTGCCGAGTAGCGCAGGAATAACGCCATGATTGAGCAGTGTGGTCGAGGCAAAAATGCTGCATGCTTCCGTTCCGATCAGGCGGGCAACCTCCTGCTCGACTTTATTGAACAGTTCGACAGTGGCTACCATTCGGCACCACGCCACAACGGTTCCAAACTGCCTGGTAGCTTCGACGGCGGCCTCGACTACGTCCGGATGAAAGTCGAAACCAAGATAATCCTGCGTAGCGAAATCGATTAGCTTATGTCCGCTGACATCTTCGAGTTGACGTTGATAAACACGTTTGAGGACGACGTCGAACATCGGACTGTCTTCGAAAATCCTGGCGATCAGAGACCTGCGCTCGCTCAGATTGTCACGAATAAAGGCATCTTCGACTTTAGACAATGCACGGCTTTCCTGGTTCAAGGCAATTCCCCCAAAACATTGTTAACTACGGGCACTAGATATAGATTGGCAGCAAACACCTATTCTAAACCCACGGTCTACAAAAAATCTTCGCCGGAGAATCTGCCCGCACGAGGCGAGGTTTCGGCAGGTTCAATCTCGCGAAATTTCGCGCTCCCGCCGATTGTCCGGTCGAGTTAAGGAAGTTTCAAGGTTTCGTTGATATTGTGTCGAATGTAGGCATGGCGGCCTACAACAATTCAAGGAAGAGCGTCCAAGCAGGGCGTTCGATCGTGCGTGCCTTGAATTGAATCGGGGGAATACTTATGAACACTACCGACATGTTTTTACCAGACCTCGTACTCATGGACGAACCCAACTGCATTGACACGTCGGTGAAATGCGAACTTGAGCCTGTCTGGTATTGGCAAATTGAAAAACAGCTCAGCAGCGCGGCCCGCATGGAACAAACGAATGAGGATCTGAAAGTTAAACTCAGCGGTGACTCGACCGATAGCATCGACCTGGCAATGACATTAAAGGAAATGATTGGCCATAGATCAGGATTGGGTAAATTGTCCTATCTCGTCAAAGCGACCATGTCTAC
>CAYTDR010000030.1:0-18938 GCA_964436185.1 uncultured Candidatus Obscuribacterales bacterium
ATGCAATATGGATGAATACGCTCTTTCTGGCTCAGTCAGCTGAATTTCCAATTTCCACGCAGATTAGCGGCCGCTCGCTCGAAGGTTTTGCTGCAAATAGAAGTCACCTGTGGTGCCCCTGAGCGGTCCCTGGTAGTGCCGGCGATGCGATATAGTGGGCATCGGTCAGCCGAATTCTGGCGTTCTGAGGCTTCAATCGCCGTCTGAAAAAAGGGCAAATTTCGTTTCGATACCGAGCTTCATTGAATAGAATCTAACTTTGCCAGAGATCGGATCTGATCCTGTCCCCGAGATGTGCTGCATATAGATGGATGTCTGGAGGTATATGCCGTTTCTTTGATCGCGCTAACCTGGCGGTGAATTCGTTGACATTACTTATTGATTGCAGTTAGATCATTGACGATGGATGGCAATTGAATAGTTAAGCGAACGTAGTTCAATCGAGCTGTCGAGCGGAGTCGGGAGGAGCCCATTGTTTTGGACCGCGTATGCGGTGTAGATTGATGTTTCGTCAATCAGATTCGATGGTATCAATTTCCAGCGATTAGACTATGCTGGGGCCTGTCATGAATTGGTGGAAATGACAGGTTGGCAGGAGGAAACGGAGCGCTCATCGCGCATTATTCCTAGCAGGACAGAGGGCTCCTCCTCTTCTCCGTTTTTAGTGTTCGATGCGTTTGTATCAAGACTATTGAAAGTCTTACAAGTTGTTCTGAAGTCACTAGTACACGCTCCGAGAGTGAAGCATGCAAGATATTTTCTCGTTGAAAGATCTGGCAGGAAAGTTGGGAACCTCGGAGTTCGAACTCTTGCGGTTCGTCTATCGAAGTCATGAATGTTACTCTCGCTTTAAGCGGCTGAAAAGTAACGGCGATTCGAGGGCTATTCATGCACCTTCCGATCAATTGAAGAAAGTGCAGCGTGCTATCGTCAGCGAGTTTCTCGAAAAGATTCCTCTGGCGAATGAATGCACCGGCTTCCGGCCCGGATTATCGATACTCGACAACACCCTACCGCATTGCAATAAAAGATTCGTTTTCAATACTGACATTCAAGAGTTCTTTCCCAGCATCTCCTCAGAGCGAGTGCTCGGGCTGTTTTTGCGAATAGGATTCTCATTTCCTCTAGCCTGCGTCCTGGCAGAGGTGACCACCTATCATGGCTCACTCCCTCAAGGAGCGCCGTCCTCTCCGTACATCGCCAATCTCATCTGCTACGCTCTGGACTCCGAGATTGCTGAATACTGCAAGTCGAAAGGCTGGAACTATACGCGATACTGCGATGACATGACCATCTCCGGTGATACCATGTTTACACTTGCTGACATGCGAGCGATCAATGAGATCGTCGACTCGGAAGGCTTCTGTCTAAACATGAAGAAGACCCGCTTCCTGCGCCGGAACTCTGCACAAATGGTCTCCGGTCTGGTTGTGAATAAGAAACCGAACCTGCCCAGAGCCAAGCGAAGAAAGATCAGGGCTATGTTCCATCAAGCCGAGTTGAATCCTGAGCAGTTCGTCGCTCGTGTTAAGGAGCTGGAAAATCACCTCTCTCAACTTTCCATGCTTGATCCTGAGAGCAAAGATGTGACCAGGTATAAAGAGGTGCTGGAGCAGGTGAGTTCCTTTAGCTAGATTCTGCCGGCTGTTTAACGTTTGTGCTCACCAGTTTTTTACAACGCGGACATAATGAATGGTACTGTCCATATGAGGAAGAACTCTTCTTCATATGGACAAGCAATTTCTTGAAACTCGAATCAGGATTGTCTGCTCTTTGCATTGGCATTGTAGGCGGTTTCACTAGCATCGAGATATCTCAGATCTGTGTGGAAGCCTTTCCAATTGAATGCGACAGGGTCGGTTCGATTGCTGGGTTGAATCTGTCCGTGACCATAAACATTGGCGATTGGGAATCGGTCTTTGATGTATGCCACTAGACGGACCAACGCTCTCAGTTGAGTGGCTGTGTACTTTTGATCGCCGGCTCTGACAATTTCGATGCCGATGCTGTTCTGGTTGCTGACGCCTTTGCGGGTTCGGCTTATGTTGACGTGTGCGGTGGCGTATGCGGGGTCAACCGTTTGGAAAATCTTTCCATCTCTGTCGACGATGTATTGGGTCCCTGGATGGCTTGCGCCGCCCCTGTTCCAGCTTTTGATGACGCATTGCGCATCGCAGGGTCTGCCGGTTTCGGTCGAGTGAATAACCAAATTTGTTATGGCAGCTTTGCGCTTATGAATACCACCTACGAGAGGTTGGTGGTTGAATACTCCGGCACGCACTAGATCTTCCGGCGTGTATAGCCCTGCTTGCCCCAGGCAGAACTTGCTCTTGATGCGGGCGCTGGTAGCGGCTGCATAAGGAGTAGTATTCATGGCAACGGACCAAATAGCACCCGATGGGCGTTTCTTTTGAGCACGCATTGCCAGCCGCCTGCCCCGGGAGGATTTAGCTGCAATCCTGGCCGATCTTCTGTCATGAGCGCGAGCGACAGCTGCTTTCTTCTTTGTTCGAGATACGGCTACTTTCTTACCGGCATGCCTGCCTGGTGATGATGCCGCTTTCTTCGAGCTATTGCTCTTGCTCCTTTTCTTATGAGGAGACATGGAGCTGGACTTTCCGGGTTTCTTTGAATAGGCGGATGCTGGATGATCGAGCGTTGTGAAGAGCGAAAAGACGAGCAAGAACAATAGAATCACGGGCGATACCATCCTTCTTTTGAAGAGGGGGGCGACATGAAAGAGATCTCGCACGAGTACGAGATCTGTTTATCTGGTTTCTGGATTGTTGAGCCCAGGTATGAACGCGCTCTTGAGTGTTTCACCCAGGAAACTTAGCCTGGGTGAAAACTGAGAACGGAGTTTGCTGTGCACGTGAGTGGGACGGGCCTATTTAATGTTTAACACAGGGCTTACAAAAAAGCTTTTGCTCGGCAATAAATTTCTGAAGACGTAAAATCTCTTTACTCATCCCAAAAACCCTTCCCTGAGCCGATTTGAGAGGGTGAGTATCAACATTGATTAAAGTCGAATTACCCTTCTCTCAGTTCCTGTTATCGGCGCAATTTTTACAAAGCTAAGCAAACAGCAGTGGAACAGTAGCCGTGTAAGCGGGCGTAAGGCTCATTCAATAGTTGGGCGCCTCGAACTAAGCATTGAGACGAGTGACCGAGCCAGCCTATAACTACATCGTTAGCGAACGAGGAGATGCTGGTTACGAAGCCTTCGCTGCCGTGCCGTGCATCGCATCGTACGGCATCGACTCATCGCCGACTCGCGCGAGCGCTGGGACTGACATTCAGCTCTACAGCTTCATCTCCGGGAAATGCTTTTTCACTTCTTCGAGAAACTGTCTATCTTCATTTAGCCAGCGTTGATAGCGGAATTTCTTTTGATTCGTTTTGAAGATGATGTCGTTGTCTTCATCGTATGCGTCCACCTCGATGCATTTTATATCCACCCAATGCATGCGGCAAACCTCATTCAGGGTATCGAACTCGATGCCTTCATCGTCTATTCGAGCCTTGTACTTCGAAATCCTGGTTGCTTCGGTTTTGTCGGCTCGCAAGGCGAGAAATGGAATCCCTCCCCAGAACACCGTCCAGACCAGACCGCACAGAATCATAAATACAGCCAGTTGCGGCTCTTTGAAGAACTCTTTGGATTGCGTGATCATTGCAAACGGAATTGCTACGAGCGGAAAGGCAGCCAGCGGCCACAATATATAGAATCCTGTTTTGTCGTAGGTTTCTTTCCCTGTAAGGGGCCTGTTCTTAAACTCAATCATGGCGATTCTCTCAGCTGCGTCAATATCGTACCCCATTTAAACTGAGTCCACTAATAGTGGACTCCAGAATTGGGTTTCCTGGTTGATTACGTACTAAGTTCGGTCCAAGAGGTTCATTGTTTGGTGGATTGGACGAACGGTTTTCAGAGACTATTCTTGGCTGCGGCGATCGAGAGCTCTTAATCGTTGCCAAGTTAGCAATGTCCCTTGTCGCCCATCAATTCTGGGATCTGCGATGGGCATCAGGCTGATCAGAGCTAAGCTTCTTTACGAGATTTTGGTGTGTGTCGCCAGCGAGAACAAGGCGTTTGTGGCCGCACGAGCTGAGCTCGCACCTCCGGTACCGTCAGGGGCTTTTAGGGGAGAGGTGAGGTTGATGGTGAGGTTGATGTTGCTTCGCCCTTGCTCTTCATTGCCGCCAGCGCCAGGGCGGCGAGATAGACGGCAAAGCAGACGAATCCCAGCGATCGTATGCCGAACTGCATGGACAGATACTCCAAGCTAACTCCAAGCAAGCCGCCGAAAATGTTGAACGCCAACGCCTCGGCTGGGTTCTTCACTCGTTTAAAGAGGAGGGCAAAGAGCACAGCCGCAAGAGGCGCGGGTAAAAGCTCGACTGAGGTGCCAAGAATTTTGCCTGCCACTTCTCCGTAAACCAGAAGGTCGCTTGCTCTAAATGCGATACTCACACCGAGGGAGACCAGGAGCAGAACCGCCACCGGTACCACATGCTTGTCACTTAACTTGCTGGCGACGAAGTTCCCCACCAGGATCATCACCATAACGCCAGATATAACAGCGCTATTGACGAACCAGGTTGAGCCGAAAACTAGCGAGAGATCAGCCATAGCTCTCACTTCCAGGAGCATGAATCCCATGCCTGTAAGCATCAAGAGCCAGTTGATTCGTTCCGGCAATCCTGCTTTCAGTTCCCGCATGACGGTCAAACTGCTGAGACCGATGACGATCAATAGTGGAAGAGCATAACTCCATCCGGAGGTCTTCGAAGGTAAAAAGAGGAACGGCCAATCATCTGTCGATATCGGTACTCCGCTCGACGTGTTGACAGCGCGTGGCTTTCCTGGCATTTCAAACTTGCTGGCATCCAGATATTGCATACCTGGTCCACAGGCCATATAGCCGACACCGACTACACCATTGAACCGCCATGAGGTTACCGGAACACTTCCGGAAGCCTCGCGAAGGGCATTGGTCTGCTTGTCCCAGAGCCAATCTTTGAAGCATACGAAACTAACGAAGACCACACCGCGATCGTTGAGCAGATTGATTGCTTCACGATAGGCATCAACCGTGAAAATGTAGTTGTCCGTACGCAGCGTGGATAGGTTGGAGAAAGCTGTGTGACTGTCGAGGTAAGCGAAAACGATAAAGTCATATTTTGTCTTGCAATTCTTTAGATACGTCCGTGCATCGGTCACGTACAAACTGACTCTCGGGTCGTCGTATGGCTTTTCCGGATGCAGCGTCTTGCCCAGACGCGTAATGACAGGATCGATGTCTACAGCGTCCACGTGTTCCGCACCAGACCTGAGGGCGGCTGCGACGTCGCTTCCATTACCGGAGGCGATGATCAAAACTTTCTTCGGACGTACTTTCAAGCTGTCATAAGGAAACGTGAAAGACTTGATCATTTCATTCTGCACGATCTCGGGAAATTTCTTGAGATTCTCCGGCGAGCAGTCGAGGATGGTTTGGAAAGTATCGTAGTTGACCTTCAGGTCGTATCCCCAGAGTTTGTCTTTGGCACCTGGAGCACGCGACTTTACGACGTCGATTCGGTAGTAGGGAGACCAGAGAGTCTCCATGTAATCAGCGTTGTAATACGTTTTAGCAATGTGAGGCACGAGAAAGATGTGCGCGATTCCGAAAACAACGAGAACCACATTCGAAGGCGATATGCGCAACAAAAGAAAGAGCAAACCGGAGATGGCAATCCAAACTCCGGGAGGAGTTTCGAGCGAACTGAGAAGAGAGAAGAGCAATGAGCCGGTAAGCGCGCCGGCGACGTTGATTGAGTATGCCTTCAAGGGCGTGAAGCGATCGAATGCTTTTCCGATAAACTGTCCCATCCCGACGAAAACAAGGGCGGTAGCAGAAAAGATGATCAGAATAATAATGATGGACTTGGCAGACTCGATCAGCGGTGGTGCTGTATCCGTGTGACCACCCAGCGTGAAGAGCATGAACTGGAACGGATTGACGAAGGTGAGCGAGTTCCAGTGCAGAGCTAGCGAGATGGTGAGAATGCAAACTAGACCGAAATAAATGGTGGCACTCCAGCGGAAGAAATCAATCTTCTTGTGCACCCATGCAAAACCGAGTCCCAGACCGAAGAAACACGCCATGAGCGTCAGGTTCTTCAAATAAGCGAAGATGTGAATCTCAACCGCAATATAGCGAATGAGTAGCAGCTCTACGAAGAGGGACAATACGCTGGCAACGAACAACTCGAAAACCGGATTTCTGCCTGCGCTTTTAGTAATTTCTTGACCTTCCAAAAAAGGTTCCTTGGTGAAGTAGGTTTCCTCGAAGACACCACCGTCGAGTCCTGAATAATTGAGGACAATACGGTTGATGAAGATTATACCCAACCGCATTTCTGTCAAGCGCGGTTTTCGAAAGTCCTGGAATACCTGCTTGCCTGTCCGATAAACTTCAGGATCGAGTTCGACGAAACGCTGAAGAAGGGGACGAGTTCTCATTCCGTCTTCGTTTCGAAACGGTTCGCCGACGAAAATTCTGGTTCTCGATCAAGTCATGTGCGCTTGAAGAAAACTAGTTTCCATACATCGCAAGAATCTGTCCATCACGTCCTGGTCGACTTCTCAGTGCCGTTCAAAAGGCGCACAAGAAGAGTGATTGTTGATTTCTTCTTCGAAGGGTTATTCAACATAATATATGTTCTTCCGACCAGTAAAGTTCTGATAAATCAATATCGATTGCGACAAAAAGCGCAGCGACGCCAACAGAGAATCGTTGTTTCTTTATCGGCGAACTCGGTGAATAAAAAATGAGACTTTCGCCTGTTGAGCGGGAATGATTACCCCAGCGCGAGAAAACGGATTCCCAACTCTTGCGCTGCCTGAAAAACTCCCGTAAAGTGCTTGTACTGGTTTTGCGGAATCTAGGGAGACCTAGGATGTCATTGAACAGACAAACGCATTTGCAGCAAGCATCGATTTCACAATTGGCATTCCTTACTAAGAAGATTCCCTTGTATGTCTGAGGCGCAAAGAAAAGCTCTTCCCCTCTTTCTGATAAGCTTCGCTACTTTGTTTTTCGAGGTCCTGATCATTCGTTGGATCTCCAGCGAAGTGCTTGTGTTTGCTTATTTTAAGAACTTGGTTCTGATGGCGGCTGTGATCGGATTAGGTCTTGGTTGCGCCACCGGTTCCATGAAGGATGACAAAAAAGGCACCACTACAACTAACTTGATCAGATTCTTTCCTGTTCTGATCGCAATTCTTGTCGGTCTTCTTTCTTTCTCTCCCGCTCTGGGATTGGTCGGTCTGAACTTTGTCATCTCTAATGACATGTATCTGTGGCTGGACCGAGCGGCCGTCATTACCTCGCTGCAGCAGCTCATTGTCAACACATGTTGGGTTGTCGGCATATTTATTTTAATTGTCTCGGTTTTCGACTCTCTGGGGCAGCTGCTAGGAGAGGAACTGAAAAAACATAAGCCGCTTTACGGTTATGGTGTCAATCTTCTGGGAAGCCTCTGCGGCGTTCTCATGTACAGTCTTTTGGCTTGCTTTCGAACGTCGCCATGCGTCTGGTTAGTGGTGGGGTTCGTCGCCCTTATTTACTTCTACCGTAAGTGGTGGCAGATGGGTTTGTTTGCCGGTTGCCTCGTGATGGCATTTTTGTCCACTCATGAGAGTATCTGGTCGCCTTACTACCGGGTCGATTTGAAGCCGTTCGTTTCCACAGAACAGATCCCGACGGCCAAAAAGTATGTGATGGGACATCACGTTCTGGTCAACCGCAGATCGTTCCAGCGCACCATGGACATGTCCGAAGGGTTCTTGAAGGACCATCCTGAGGTGAAGGATACTGCGGAATATTCCACCTACAATATGCCGTACAGACTTTGCAAGCAGCCGAATGAAGTACTGATCATTGGTGCGGGTTCCGGCAACGACGTTGCGGCGGCGCTACGAAATGGCGCTGGAAAAGTCGATGCAGTAGAGATTGATCCAACTATCTATGAAGCAGGTGTGTCACTACATCCGGAGCGCCCTTATAAGGACCCGCGGGTCACACCACACATCACTGACGGCAGAGCCTTCCTGGCTGAGACCAAGAAAAAATATGATTTGATCGTGTTCGGTTTCGTCGATTCGCACTCCAGCTTCTCGATGCTTTCATCCGTACGACTGGACAATTTCCTTTACACGAGAGAGAGCCTTGCTGTAGCAACCAGCAAATTGAATGCGGATGGAGTTGGTGCTTTGAGTTTTGCCGCCGGACCAGCGTGGCTTCGAGCAAGGCTCTACCAGATGGTCAAGGCTACATCAGCGCCTCAAGAGCCGCTCGCCCTCAACACTACGATGGCTAATCCGAACTCGATTATCATTTTCTGGGGACCGGGACTGGAGAAGATTCGGGCTGGACTTTCAGAAGACGAGAAGAAAGCCATTATCGACCCGAAAACACTCAGTGATCCCGTATCTCTCTGTACGGACGACTGGCCATTCCTCTATCAGCAATCACGAACACTCAGCGGTGAGTACACTTGTATGCTGGTTCTGCTTGTACTGATCGGTGCCCCCCTGACTGCAATGCGCTTTCGATTGGCTCCCAGTACTGCTACCAAATATTCGCAATTCTTCTTTCTCGGAGCGGGTTTCCTCTTGATGGAAACACGGGCGATGTTGGCGATATCAGTGATTTTTGGCTCTACCTGGCTGGTGAACTCCATCGTCATCGGTCTTGTGCTCTTTATGGCCATGCTTGCTAATTTTGTCATCAGTAAATGGCGCAACATAGATATTCGCATCGCCTACGGTGCACTGTTAACCAGTTTGGTAATACTTTATTTAGTGCCATTACCCAGCCTTATGTCCTTGCCGATCACGGTCAGGATGATCTGTGCCCTCTTCATTGTCGGCTTGCCGTTTTTGTTCTCCGGTCTTGTTTTCTCTTCCGCGTTCTCGAAAGTGGAAGAGCCGGAACGAGCACTTGGCATCAACATACTTGGTGCCATTCTGGGAGGATGCCTGGAGTATCTGTCCGTCATACTGGGTACGAGCAGCCTGGTTCTGCTTGCCATCGCCATCTATTTGCTGGCAGCGGTCTCGGGTCAGTTAACCAAATCGAAAGTTTCGGAGGGCTAGGCGGTTCGCGGGCTTACCGATTTTGCCTACCTGATAGCAGCTTAATTATGTCAAGAGCAATTTGATTTAGCATTGTCTGGATATACATTTGTCAGCAATGACGCTGCTCGCCGCGTTTTCAATGCTGCGCACCAACCTTCTCCACCGACGCCAATGACACGATCCAATTTCATGACTGTAAGCCAGTCACTTCAAACTGCTGCTCAACAACTCTCGGCAGGCAAAATTTCTTATGCCAAGAGCATTCTCGAGCAAGTGATGTCCGTAGATCCGGACAATGTGGATGCCCTTCACCTGATGTCATTGGTTCATTATTCCCAGGGGCGGCTGGCGCAGGCAATCAACTCCTGCAAGCGAGCTGTCGATCTCCTGCCCAACAACACCACCCTTCTCAACAATCTCGGCAATCTTTACAAGGCGGTCGGAGACTTCGAAGCAGCGAAGCTGTATTACGGACGTTCTCTCGAGATCGATCGGGGATGCTTTCCGGCGCTCTTCAATCTTGCCCACGTTTTGGCGCAGTTGGGTGACAGTGACGCTGCCATAAAGACCTATCGAGCTGCAGCCGCCATTCAATCCGATTATCCTGATCTCTACTACAATCTCGGCATCGAGCTGCGTAAATCGGACCGGATCGAAGAGGCGATCTCATCACTTAACGAGGCGCTCAAACTGAAGAGCGATCATGTGGAAGCGCTTTCCGAGCTGGGCAACTGCCACGCAAATGCTGGAAAGTTCGAAGATGCTGTCAAATACTATCGACAAGCTTGCACTGACAACAACAACAACTCAGCTTCATTGCAGAACAATCTCGGTGTTGCTCTCACCAATCTTGGTGACCTCGAGGAGGCGAAAAAGCACCTGCGTTCAGCCATCCGCCTGAAGAGCGACTTTAGCGAAGCGATCAACAATCTTGCTGTTGCACTGAGCTCCTCCCGGGAGTTCGAGGAAGCCGAGAAGATCCTCTCGAAACTTGTGGAGATGGAACCCGGCAATGCCGCAGTTTTGAGAAACTATGGGCAGACGCTCAACGCGCTCGGGCAGTTCGAAAAATCGACAGAGGTCCTCAAAAGGTCGGTTGAGCTCGATCGATCGTACTTCGAAGGCTGGCTCGACCTGGCGGTCAGTCTGGTGCAACTGCAGTGCGACGAAGAAGCGCATGAGGCATTTAAGCAGGCCGGCGCGTTGCAACCACAAGCGGTGGCGCCTCGCTGGGGCGTGACTATGACCCTCCTGAAGTCGTTTTACGATCGAGAAGATGAAATCGACGAGTCGTTCAAGCTTTATGAGGAGGAGCTCACTCAGCTTCGCGACACGATTCTGGCTGACGTCGAAACCCATGCCGGTGGCGCAGGCGATGCGATGAGATTCGTCATGCCGTTCTATCTTCTGCTGCACGGACGGAACCTCAAGGACGTCCAGCGAACCCTGGGTACTCTGGTGCGCGAGATTATTAAGCGACGCTATGGACGGTTCGAAACTACGGGCAGCTCGACAAAGGTTGATCGGCAAGACAAGCGGATTCGCCTTGGTATCGTATCCGAACATTTCAACGACCATACTGTCTGGAAGTGCGTCACTCGCGGATATGTGGAGAAAATTGATCGTGAGAAGTTCGAGCTCATCGCCTATTCGACGGGCGGACCGCGGGATGCCACCACCGATGAGGCACGAAAACTGTTCGCCGCCTTCAATGAAGAGACCGATCCGGAGCGCATGTGCGAGAAGATCCGCGCTGACGAGCCGGACATTCTGCTTTATCCAGGTCTAGGTCTCGAATGCAATACATACCTGTTGGCATCATTGAGATTGGCACCTGTACAGTGCGCTAGCTGGGGTCACCCAATCACGATCGGATTACCGACAATCGACTGCTATTTCGTCAGCGACCTGATCGAGCCGGAAAACGCCGCGGAACACTATTCCGAGAATATTGTCAGGCTTGCCGGGCTGGGCTCGTACTATCAGCCTCTCGGCATTGCGCCTGACAAGAACGGGCTTGCCGAGCTCGGGGTGAGGAACGATGCAACTCGTTTCCTCTGCCTGCAACACCTTCACAAGTATCTTCCACAGTTCGATCAGATCTTTCCGCTGATTGCAAAACAGGTGCCCAACGCACAGTTCCTCTTCGCTCGCAAGGAGTCACGATTGGCGGCTCGCCTGGCCGCGAGGCTGCAACAGTCATTCGCCAGATTCGGGCTCGATTCGGAAGAGTTCGTCACTTTCCTTCCGGCTTTACCTCTGGAGAGGTATCTGGGGCTCTGCCAGGATGGGCACGTCTTCCTCGATACACCGCTCAACTCCGGTCTCATGACCACCCTGGAGGCGATGGAGGCTGGTGCCGTACCTGTCACTATATCCGGTGACTACATGAGAGCACGGCAAACCGCGATGCTGCTCGAGGCGATCGGTGTGAAAGACTCGATTGCGGAGAATGCGTCTGAGTATGTAGAGATAGCGGTGAGGCTGGCAACCGACCAACAGTGGCGTAAGGAGCTGCAGGAACGAATAAGTGCCGGTCTGCCGTCTCTCTATCGTCAACAGGAATCAATAGACAGTTTGGAACAGCATCTCTGCCGCCTTATCTCTGAAAGAAACTAGTTGATTGGCAAATTGCTGCGACGAGGTGTTATGTTGAATGTTTGGCGAGAAGAGAATATTTGTTCTTAAATCCGGTGAGGGGATACGCTTGAACCAGAAAATTCTGCAAAATAAGAAGTTGAAATTTGTTTCTATCGCGCTCTCCCTTCCCGTTGCACTCTGCTCGCTCATTCCGGCATCGCAAGCCGTTTCGACAGTTTCAAGCAATCCTGTTATTCAAACCCTGAAACATGAACTCGATCGCTCGATGGTGAAGATGCGAAGTGCAGGGAAGGCACCAGTTTATTTTCTCAGTTATCGTCTCTATGAAGGATGCCCGGAACGAATCACGGCATCTAATGGTGCGCTCCTGGAGGAGACTTCCGGACGTTCGACTCGTATACTTTCCGTCGAACTGCGAGTGGGCAATCATAACCTCGACAATACGCATTTTTTGCGGAGTGAGCATTCTCGTCCGCCTACTATTTACGATCGGTCGACAGCGCAGGACTCGATCTTGCCTGCGATCGGGTCCGGCATGGCTCTTCGCGAAGCTATTTGGCTGAGGACCGACGACGCATTCAAACAAGCACAGCAAAGGTATCATGCGCTCAAGGCGAGTGTTGACGTGCTGGCAGCTGAGGAAGATAAGTCCGGCGACTTTACAACCGAACAACCGCATCAATTCGAGTCGCCGTCCGTCTCAACAGCGATTGATAAGACTGAGTGGGAGGCGCGCGTTAAACGGTTGTCTCGTATATTTCTCGACCATCCACAGATACAGGAGTCGAAGGTTTCTTTCTATTCGCGACCTGTAACTCGGTATATCGTCGATAGTGAAGGCTCTCAGATAATCGAACGACGTGCGGATTTTGGGCTGTTTGCTGATGCATCGTCTCTCACCGCTGACGGTATGGAACTCGAGCTTGGTGATTACAATAACTCCTGCGATCTGTCTGACTTGAAGAATGAAGAAGAGGCGGTCAAGCGCATCGAGCGTCTGGCAAAGACATTGGATGATCTGCGAAATGCACCGCCGGCGGAATCATATGTTGGACCTGCGATTTTGTCAGGCAGGGCTACGGCAGTCTTTTTTCATGAAACGTTCGGCCATAGAATCGAAGCTGTCCACGAAAAGAGCGAGGGCGAAGCCAAAACATTCGCGCAAAAGATCGGGACGCCGGTAATGCCTTCTTTCATAACGGTGGTGGACGATCCTACTGCAGAACGAGCGTACGGAGAGCGTTTGAACGGATTTTACAAATTCGATGACGAAGCAGTGCCCGGACAAGCCGTGACTCTGGCGAAGAACGGCATGCTCACAGGATTTCTCATGGGAAGAACACCTCTGCAAGGTTTTGACAAGTCCAACGGACACGGCCGCTGTGCTCCAGGATGGAATCCTACAGCACGGCAGTCAAACCTCTTCGTGCGCACGACGAAGAACAAGCAGTACTCGCCGGCTGAGTTGCGAGCATTGTTGATCAAAGAGGCGAAGAGGCAGAAGAAGGCGTATGGTCTCTACTTCGATGAGGTCTCGGGAGGTTCGACCTATACGGATCATCGTACTCAGCAGTCTTATTCGATATATCCGAAAGTGGTGTACAAGGTGTTCGTGGACGGACGCAAAGATGAGCTGATCCGCGGAGCTGACATTGTCGGAACGCCCTTGTCCGCGCTCGAGAGAATTATCGCCTCAGGCACCGAGCATGGTGTATTCAATGGCTCATGCGGTCGCGAATCGGGTTTCGTTCCCGTGTCGGGAGTGGCCCCTAGTTTGTTGGTTCAGTCAATCGAAATCAAACGTACGAGAAAGACGTTTCAAAAGCCGCCGATTCTGCCTGATCCGATGGAGAAGGCTGATGCGAATCCATCCGGGGGTGCGCAAAAGTAATCATGAGTATCAGACGAGCAATCACCAGACGTAATACCGTAAGACGGGTCGCGGACAGATGTCTGCTATGGCTCCAGGAGCTGTACATCAGCGCATACGCCCTCAGCTTCAGCCACGCGAACGCTAGGAGAGGAGCATATTCCGGTATGCTTGTCGTTCTTCTCCTGTCCGGCTCGTATCCGGCTGCCGCCAGAGACGGTTCCACCTCTGCCGACGGGACAGGTGCTGACGATGTGATGTTCTCAGCCTTAATCGACGAAATGAATCGATCGAAGAGCTCGCTACGCTCCGAGTCGTATCCACTTCCCTATTTCATTTCCTATTGGGTGAAGGAAGTTGACGAGATTGAGCTTTCCTCTTGCCTGGGCTCAGAGCCTGATGTTTCTCACGTACGCACGCGCATTTTGACACCGATCGTTCGACTGGGAAACTCTGATCTCGATAGCTCGGTGCCCGGCACAACTCGGCAACACAGCGTCAGCCAGATTCAGCTGGACAACGACTATTCGGCACTTCGCAAGTCTGTTTGGCTTGCCACGGACAAAGCATACAAATACGCAATTCGAACGCTTGAATGGAAAACTGCTTATCTCAGTAAGTACAGATTGCCGCATCGCCTGCCTGATTTCAGTGAGGAAAAGCCGGTTGTCTCCATCAAACCGACCAAGCAAGTGACACTGGATCGAAATAGATGGAGGGAGACAGTTCAGCGCTTGTCGTCTATATTCAAGAGCTGCAAAGAAATACAGTCCTCGAAAGTCTCCGTTATCGGCAGAAAAGTGACCAACTGGTATGTCGACAGCGAGGGAACGAGGATTAGGGACAGCCGCGACCTCTATGCAGTCAGGCTCAGTGCATCCACTCAAGCTGAAGATGGAATGAATATTGTCGATTTCGATGTTGCAGCAGGAGTGGAGGAGTCGCAGCTTCCATCGGATTCCGCGTTGGAGAAAATGGTGGAGACGTTCTCCACGAACTTGACTGCGATAAGTAAGGCTCCGGTGGGCGAGGAGTATTGTGGTCCCGTGCTCTTCAAAGGACAAGCTGCTGCCGAGTTCTTCGCCACGGTGCTGGCGCCGAATCTCGGTTTGGCGTGTGAGTATTTTGGCAGCGAGACGTGGCGCAATCCGTTCAAAAATGCCATCGGCAGAAAAGTGCTGCCGGAATATATCAGTATCGTGGATGACCCTAAGGAGCGTGACTTCAAGGGGGTTCCTCTGGTTGGAGGCTACAACTTCGATGACGAGGGAGTGCCGGCGCAGAAAGTAGAACTGGTTGCAAACGGCAGGCTCGCCAACTTCTGTCAGAGCCGCAGACCGACTCATCATTCAAAGAAGAGCAACGGGCATTCCATGGGCGGACATGGTGTGTTCAACCTTCTCGAGATGAAGTGCTCCAAGTCCGTTTCTGATGCAGAGATGAAGGACGTGTACGCGGAACTGGCGAAGGATGCAGGTTTGAACTATATTCTCGTGATCGAGAAAATTCGAGATACTTATGAGATGGCTGAGTGTCCGTCCGTTGGAAACACAAATCGACGGTACGACACGCCGGCCTACTCGACCCGACCGGGCGATCCCGCAATCGCCTACCGCCTCTACATGGACGGACGGAAAGAGTATGTTCGCGGGTTAGAATTCAACACCACATCGCTGCGCGCCTTCCGTGACATTCAAGCGGTCGGCGATGATACCGCACCACATATGGTGGAACCATCGGATAGCTCCGCCAGGCATCTCATCTGTCCATCATATTTGATTGGAGAGCTAGAGCTTCGTCCGGTCAAGTCGGAGCACGCCGCACGTCCTGTCGTGGATAGCCCCGTGTCGGAGGCTGCTGGCTCGCAGTAAAGCTGCTCCAAGCGTGGCCAGGCTTAGAAGCGCCGTGATGCCGAAGTGCAGCAGCTAGCCGATGCTACCGGGCTTGCCGGAAAAGTCTGATTAGCTTCCCCGGCGCTGGCTCTGCTTGTCGTTGAGTCGGGTGATGTAGAGTATGCCCTCAGTATCGACCGCACCGATGTTGCCATTGGTCTAATCGGATTCACATGTAACATGCGAGTCTCGACGCAGTTATCGGGAGGCATTCCTGTCCCATGCGTCTGAAGGGAATTTGAGCTGCCGACCTCATTGAGCATCGGCCGGAGGCGCAAGAAGAGATTCAAGCCGAAAGCAAGCAGGTCGCATGAGAGTGCGCCAGGGTTCGGCGAATCCGAACCGAGCTTAGCTTTTCAAATGGAATAAGTGTATCCTGAGAAATGATCGTTTCGACGGGTTACTATTTATGACAACGAAGCTCGAAACTTCGGCCGAAGCTGTTCGAAAGGCAATAGACCAGGCTTCTCAAAACCTTGTGGAACGGCAGGCTCTAATCGAGACAATCGCGCTGGCATCTGTGGCGCGGGAGCACGTCCTGGTCGTAGGTCCGCCCGGTACAGCGAAGAGCCAGGCGGTTAGACGTATATCGCAGGCGACAGGCGGTCGCTACTTCGAATATTTGATTGGCCGATTTACGGAACCTAGCGAAATTTTCGGTCCGGTCGACCTGCGTAAGCTCAAGGAGGGAATCGTAGAGACGCAAACCTCCGGCATGCTTCCGGAAGCCGAGATCGCTTTCCTTGACGAAATTTTCTTGGGCTCGACAGCTATTCTCAATACGCTTCTTGGATTGCTCCAGGAGAGGGTTTTTCGGCGCGGTCACTCAGTGGTGCGTTGTCCTTTGAGAATTTGTGTCGGTGCCACCAATAAGTTGCCCGACAGCGATAACCTGGCGGCATTTGCAGATCGCTTCCTCGTGCATATTTTCACAGAGTCGATCCCTGATTCGCGCCTGGAGGAACTCCTTGCCGGAGGCTGGTCGGCGGACCAAACAAGTCTCAGTGCCGCTGCCACTATGGAGGATATCGATACGTTGGCCGAGTTGGCTACCGCCTGCGACATGTCGGCGGTGCGCGGACGGCTGGCTCATTGTATTCGAAAACTGCGCCAGGCGGGGTTAGTGCTCAGCGATAGACGATTGGTCAAGATGCAACGGCTGATCGCTGCCGCGGCGGTGCTGGGTGGCAGAGCCAATCCCACGGACGCGGATTTGTGGGCGATTATTCTTGCCATTCCGTCGAAGGAGGAGCAGGAGGCTGGGCGGGAGTGCTTGAGTTCGCTGATGCAGTCGGCGGAGAATGCTACTCTGGCTTGTGCGGCGGAGGATGCTTCACTTGGACCGCTGGCTCGTGCCACCAATATAGTCAAAGTGGCAAGGCGACTGCTCCAGGAAGGTCCCGGAGCGGATCGAGACGAGTGGCTGATGTCGCTGGAAGGGGTGGCCAGGGAAATCGACGCTGGATTCGTACCTGCGAGTTTACCCAGTGACCTGAAGGATGTGCGAGCGATGCTGGTCGAGCAGCTCGGTAATGGCAATCATGACGATCAACCGGATGCACCTTAACTAATTGGGAGGAGCTGATGGTCGATTTTCGCTTCACCTGTAGATTCGGCTCTCAGTGCAGCTTGTGGGCGACGCATGGCATCCTCCTTACGACCGGATTGGCAACTAAAGTAGAATTGCGTCTAGAGCTTGCTTCGGGAGAAAACGCATGACGGCTAGTCCAACCATCGATGTCGTTTGGTCTCCGAGGGAAATTTCCTTGACACCGCTGGCAGTGGCAACCTGCAGTCTGGAGTTGACACGTGCTCTGGCACTCAAGTTAATGAATAACGAGACTCTGTTGCCGAACCTGCAATGTGTAGTCGGCAAGGACATGCTTTTCGTACTTGGAGACGAGAGCTGTCTGCCATGGATGGATGGTGTCATCTATCTCGGACAGGAGCGTAACTGCACGATGTATGTTCCGACGTGCTGGCAGGTAGGCGTGCCCATTCAGATTCTGGAGAAGGCGTTTTTAACAGCCAATCCCGAACTGAGACCACCATTTGCGGTACTGCCATCAATATCTGCTGTCATCTCGCTTGCAAAGCCGTTCATTCCGGATCGGGAAAGACTTCGATCCTGTCTGGATAAACTCTGATGATGCAGTTGCCCCAGACGCTGGCTCCCTGGAGCAGCTATTTGAGCCTTCTTGCGGCGCCATTACCGTGGACGCTGGGTCCTACAATCAAATGTTTGGATCTCGTTTTCGGGCCTTCTCGAATCGCTCTGGCTGCAGAATCGGAAGATGAGCCCGAGGGCTATGACGGTATTGCACGCAAGGGCACCTACGAGAGATTGGTCCTCTCGGAATGGCTGCTTGCCGATGAGTTTCCTGATGAGTTCTTACGCCGAAGCACAGTTGGCGAGCATGCCTTCCTCGAACTTTCCAGACGATCTCCGACCGGAAAAAAGAGAACGACGGTGTTGTTCGATTGTGGACCTAATCAACTTGGCTCACCACGCATTGCCCATTTGGCTATTTTGATTGTTCTGGCACGACGTGCAGAAATCAACGGTATGGAAGTGGAATGGGGCGGCTTGCAAGACGTTGATTGCGAGCTCACTGCCGGCGCCGGCAAGGAATCTATTGAGAAGCTGATTGCCCGCAGAACTTTCCAGGAGGCAAGCGACAATGACATAGAGCGTTGGTTTAAAACTGTTTCGGGCCACAGCGTTGTCATCGTCGGCGGTGCGCGTTTATCGAGGATGATGAGGAAACGACAGGCTACGCTTCTCACCATCGAAGATGTTCTGGAGCCTGATGAGCACGCCTTGAGTGCCTCATATAGTGCGTCAGCCGGAAACAGAAAGACGCAGTTCATTCTACCGTTGCCGCCCTCTGAGGATTGTGTTCAGTTACTGGAAAATCCGTTCGAGCAAATTCCCAAAGAAGTCCCGTCGGTTGTGGAAAAGCCCTTCCACAGCGATTGGAGCCTGATTGCCAGTGGAGAATTCTTCCTCTTGCGGCAGTCGCCAAGCAGCGTGATGTCTATTCGTGTGCCTACCATGTCACGAACTCGTGGTCTCAGGCAGCGTACTTATTTGGTGAAGGGGCGCGGAGAGCTGGTCGCCAGTGGGACTAACGTGGCTCAAAGCGTTGTAGCTATGCTCACTCGCGCACCTGGAAATCAATACGAGATAATACTCGTCGGGGCAGCAGAACTGCCAAGCTATCACACGCATCATCTCTACATCAAGACAGAACCGGACGATGACAAGTCAACAACATCCCAAGAAGCGGAGATCGTCTCTGTCTTTCCAGCCCCGCGAAAGGATTCGGATAACGAGTATGTTTGGGTTCTTTTAGGTGACAAAATACTCGAGCTGCCTACTCGCACAGGGCATGTCCTCGGCAGTGTGGTTGCGGATAATGTTTTGTGGCTGACTCGCTCTCGTGCC
>CAYTDR010000031.1:0-18938 GCA_964436185.1 uncultured Candidatus Obscuribacterales bacterium
TCTTGCCTTTCCTCTGCCTGTCGTGGACCCTCACTCATGATGCCGAAGATCACGAGACCGGAGGTAGCAAGCAGAAGGATAGCACCGACAGTAGTAGCAATGGTGTTCCTTTTCTTAGATGCCTTCGGCAAGTCGGGAATACTCAGATTGACTGAAGTCTGCCGACCGAAGGCTTTTTTTGCGGACGTTTGAAACTCGGCCATGTCGGAGAATCGATTGTCTGGATTAATCTCGAGACACTTTGCCACCAGTGCATCCAGCCGGGGTGGAACTGATTTGTCAGGCATGACTTCGCTCATGAGCGGTGCCGACTCGTCGCACTTACGAGACATCGTATCGAAGACGACTTCATCCTCAATCGGCAGTCGCCCCGTGATCATCTGGAAGATCATACACCCGAGAGCATAAATATCGGAGCGTTCGTCAGCCTTTCTACCTTTTACCTGCTCCGGTGCCATGTACAGAGGTGAGCCCATTCCGAAGCCAGTCCTGGTTATGTTCTGATCGTTGTCTTTAATCTGGGCCAGTCCGAAGTCAACCAGCTTTGTCACCAGCTCACCCTTGGAGTCTTGCACAACCATCACATTGGATGGCTTCAAATCTCTATGAATAACACCATGATTATGCGAGTACTGCAAAGCTGACGCGATCTGCTCGACAAAATATTCAGCACGGGGAAATGGCATAGGTGCTTCTCGTTTGAGGAGCCTGGAGAAGCTCTCTCCCTCGAGGTACTCCATTACGAGATAGGGATTTCCCTGCGCAGTGATTCCGAAATTTAGCGTGCTGATGATGTTGAAATGAGTCAACTTGCCGGCTGCTTGCGCTTCGCGTTGAAATCGAGCAACGTCAGGTCCGGCTAGATCGCCGGCAAAGTGGAGCATTTTGACGGCCACCAATCGATCGAGGTACTTATCGTGTGCTTTATAGACAGCACCCATTCCCCCTTGACCGATCTTTTTAATGACCTTATATTGGTCGCCAATTATCTCTGGAGTTTCGTTGTGAGCCATCTGGGTTACCGGCTTTGTAGCGCGAGCGGACTGTTATCCGACGGAAGTCAAATCTCATTGAGGGACTGACCCGTCGTTGTTGATCTCAGCGAGTTTGCAATCGAATTGAGCTCAAAGGAATATATCCCCTTGTTTTTTTACCCAGGTCACTCTCGAGCAGGCAAACCTCGTCCAGGGCATGCACCACGGGCAATACCCCCGCTTCTAACTTAACGGCTTGCAGAGTAGGACGCTGCGGTAAGCCTTCATCTTCCTGCGACAGTCTCGGGTGGTCGATCCGAAAAATCGTCAAATGCGGTTGAAACTCATCCCATTTCCTGTCTCCTGGAGGCAAAATATCACGCATATTAGCGCGTACCAGGGATTCGATTTCTTGCACCATAGGCGGTATTACGCTCGCGGTCAAGACGCCTGTCCTTGCTTTGCGCGGAGAAGGCCACAAAGCCATATGATCGTAACTAATGGTTGTTGCCTCGATCGGCTCCTTCCCCAGCGCAGCGAGACGCTCCTGGAAGGTTTCTCTGACCGCTGCGGCTGCCTGATCGTCATACTCGCCCATGTAGAGCCAGGTAAGATGCAGCCTCTCATCTTCTGTCCAGCGAACCTTTTTGTGCCAGAGACCTGATAGATGTTGATTGCAGGCTGCTATGCGAGACAGTCTCGCGCGCTCGTCATCAGATAGAAAGGATCCTATGAACAGTCTGGGCACTATTTCTTCTCGATTCTGTTGCGAATTGCCGCATCGATTCCGGCCGGTCCGCCCATGCCTTTAAGAACGAAAGCTACTCCTGCGGTCATCGGCAGTAGCATCAAAATCACACTGATCATGGAGAGAGGGATGAAATACATTCTCAGTCCACTGATGATGGTAAAGACGGTAAGAACAAGGCTGACAACCATGATCAACCATCCCCAGACACTGCGAGAGTTGTAGAAGATCCAACCTACTCCGACAAGCAGAGGCACCAGGATGAAGCCTATACTGTCGCCTGCCGTCATACCCCACCAGGTCGAATATCCGCTCGACAATTTGACGTGCTGCAAGAGGAGGAACAGCCCCAGCAAAATGAGGCCCATTCCACCATAGTAATGTAGATTGGATTTGGTCTCTGACGATGTAGAGCTGGAAACAGAGCTCTGCATCTCCGCAGGCGTGGTTGTCCTCAGCTCCGAACTCTTATGATAAAGTGGCGCGATGTCGCTTTTTTGCTCCTTCAGGATCGCGGTCTCGAGTTCCACCAACTTTCGCTGAATCTCATCGTCTCGCAATCGCATCCGGTCTCCTCGCGCCTTGTATCTTTAATAGAATTATCCGGGTCTCGTTCTCGTTTTATCGGTAATCTTCGTCGAATATCCTACTGCGTTTCCGACCACTAACGTCTGAGCTGACGTTGCTTATACAATAGGATATCACTTGACTCAAACATACAACCACCAAGTTTCACCTGTTGCAAGCCACTTCCAGTGGTTGTCAGGCTAACTTTGGAACAGACTGGCATGAACAGTTCGCATAAAGAAAACCTTTCGGATTCGAACAGAGCCTAACCGGTGAGCCACCAGTACTCGAACTTCGTTCAAATCTGATAGCAGTTACACGGCGCTGCGAATAAAAGCCAAGCACGTCCACTCGAAGGCTCACGATCAAAAGTGTTTTGGTTCTGATACGTTCACGGAGCACTTTTTTAGCAGGAGTTTCAGATTCTTCTGGTCAAACTCCGTGATCATCTCTTTCCCTGCATAACCAGAAAGGTCAAGATGCCGCAGTTTTTTGAATTTAGCAAGCTCCAACAGATCCGACTGATTCTCGAGCGCCACATTCGTAAGCTGCAACCGATCAACTCGAGGAGCCAGGTTTAGAGTGCGAAGGTCATCACTATTTAATCGACACCCCGTCAGCCCCAGCCACGTTATCGATGACTTAGCAAGCTCGAGATATATTTGTTCGTCGAGCTTCGCATAAACGGCACCAGACTCTTCCGGAACAGAATCAAGTTTCCCCACAGGAACGCAACGCTGAAGGACCAGTTGGAAAAAGCTTTTCGATCGACCCAACATTGCGAAGCTGGGCTCGAGTTGACAACATTCTAGATTCACAGAAGTTGCTGCCGTTTGATCGATTGCAGAGTCAAATCCCTTCGGCAGTCTTGCTGTGGACCAGCAGAGTGTCTGGAGCGGTCTAAGTTTTTTGAGCTTCTGTAAGTCCTTCTCAGTGAGATTAATCCGCCTCGTGGAAAGATACGTCAGTTTTTGAAACTTGGTCAGCTCATCTAAAACTCCGGCAGATATCTGTTTTCCGGAAACACTCAATGAATTCAGATTTTTCAGAACCCGAAGTTTGCCAACTCCTTTGTTCGTCAGATTGTCGCATTTGAGAAGACTCAAATTCTCCAGCCTTTTTAACTTTGCCACTTCTTCGAGATCTTTATCCCCCAAGTTAGTAGTGCTTAAATCCAGATGTGTAAGCTCTGTATTCTGCAGTGCCTTAATCGCTTTTCCGGTAATAGACGTTTTTGAAAGATCCCATGCCTTCCTGTTCCTCAACTCTGATGCAACAGCCACCACCACATCTTCGTCGTCCGTTACCAGCGGAGTTCCTTTCACCTTCGGCATGATTCCTTCTGTTTTGAACTCGAGAGTGCCCTTATTCCTTCCCACCTCTTTGATTACAGCAGGATCCATCGGAACGGTCTCTGTCAATGCGCTTTCGAAGCTCCCCCGAATTGCTATGACACCTTCAGTCTCTTTTCGGTTGATTACCATTTCCGTGGCAATATAGCCGACCACTATGATCAATACGAGCACAGCAATGGGGACGAGCAATTTCCGAGGGCTCGTTTGTACACATGTGATGGTGCCACCCTCGAGCTGCGGAGCGCATGATTCAAGCGCATCTCGCACTTCGGAGAATGAAGCAAAACGTTTCTCTTTATCCTTCTCCAAACACCGTAAGACAATCGGCTCGAGTGAGGCGATATACGGCCGCAATTGCGCAGAAAGTCGTTTCTCTTTCAGCGAAGGAGGCGGCGCGTTAAGTTGCATAAGCAATGTTTCGAGGTTGTTAGCTCCGGAGAACGGCTTCTCATCGCAGAGTAACTCATACATCATTACTCCAAAGCTATAGATGTCAGAGCGAGGTTCTGCGTCCTCTCCGCGCACCGCCTCCGGTGCCATATATGCTGGTGTGCCGACAGACATACCTGCTTTAGTGAGAGTATTGTCGACCTGTTTAAGTTTGGCGATGCCGAAATCAATTATTTTGGCGTCGAGGCCATCGCCCCCCGGCGCCAAAATGATGTTGCTCGGTTTTATGTCTCTATGTAGAATTCCCGCTCTGTGGGAATACTCGAGGGCAGAACAAATCTGCTCGAGTATATCTAAAATCTCCTCCGGATCCGTCTCTCTGTGTCGACCGATATAATCCGCCAGGTTCTCCCCTTCCAGGAAATCCATTACGAGGAACAGTCGTCCATCTTTGCTGCGCTTGAAGTCCCGGACTTTAAGAATGTTTCCGTGGTTCAACTTTGCAGTATTTTTCGCCTCGCGTTGAAAGCGAACTACAGCATCTTCAGGCGCGTCATAGGAGAGAAGCTTGACTGCCACAGTACAGTTGAGCTGAGTATCGAAGCATTGATACACCTCTCCCATGGCTCCCTGACCGACCTTCTTGATGATACTGTAGCGTTCATCCACTAGTCGTTCCGAAGAGTCAGTCATTGGAGCTTAAGTACCAACTTTCGCGCGGAGCCTAGAAAGAGTATCTCTTCTTGTTACTTGCATTCTGGCAGAAAAAGAAACTCCAGGTAATTTGTACCCGCAAAACCCGCAATGTCAAAAGGGAGGCACGGGCAGAAGTACAAAAATACGACCGGACGGGAACAGCTAAATCCGGAGGCACCCGATTAGTAGTTCCCGTCCGCGTCTTCCCCAGCTAAGCCAGCTGACTGTTTAATCGCGACAGCCGGCCATAGTTCTATCCGTGGTCTTCCTGGTGGGAATTTTCCACCAGAGACATCACTTCTTTCTTCTGCTGCTCTGTGCCTGTTCAATCACCGGCATCAAAACGATCCACGAGTTAGCTTGACAGTGCCTTTTCGACATCCAGAATGTCGAGTCTTACTTTGCTGAGATCTTGATAGGTCTTATCCAGTTCTCTCGTAAGGTGGTTAAGGGTCGAGTCGAACTTGTTGTGTAGGTTACGACGATTGAGTTCATCGATGTTGCGCTCAAGTGAATCTTTGTCCTTCACGAGCTTCGACTCTTTTATGACAAGCTCCCATCGACGATCCTTCAGGCGACTGTAAACTGCGGGGTCCGATATAAGCGCCAGGGCCGGGCTTTCGGAGTTTATCGCTGCAATCAGAATCGTTAGGATAAGTATGGTCTTTTTGTTCATATGCACTTTCATGTTTCCTCCTTCGGTGCGGTTGCCTCCTCAGGTATGCACAGAGAATAACAATTAAATTGGCATTGCAAAAGTGCCACTTTTGTGTTTTGATACCAGTCCACTTAACATTGACTTTGGTTTTACTCATGGAAACCCATCGCCGTCGGCTACCAGTCAGAATGATCGAATAACTATGAGCTCTCATGGCAGTGGCTCGCCCAAATACAATCAGGCAGGCAGCGGCGAAACCTACTACATACACCAGGTTCTAATACCGATATGGACTTACTTATAAACATCGACAATAAATTGGAGTTGCCTCTCCATCGACAAATATACGAGGAGATTCGCAAAGCTATATTCTCCGGACGTTTACCGTCAGGGAAGAGAGTGCCTTCCACAAGACAGATGTCGACCATACTCGGTGTATCGCGAGCAACAGTGACGATGGCCTATGACTACCTTCTAAGTGAAGGTTACTTCGAATCGTATTCGGGCTCCGGAACTTACGTAGCCCGGAACATTCCCGACGAACTGCTGGAAGCGGATGCCGAGGATGTCGACCACGCGCAAACGGCACCACGCACAGCACGAGCGAAACGCTTATCAGAGTACGGTAAATCGTTAGAGTCGAAAGGTTGGTTTGGCGTTTCGCAGGAAGAGCCAGCGATCCAGTTTTCCTATGGCAGACCGGATCTGGATCATTTTCCGATGCGCATCTGGAGCCAGATCATGTCGAGACGCTGCCGAAATCGCAACTTTGCGCTTCTCGACTGTCCTTCGCGTGCAGCCGGCTATGAGCCCCTCAAACACGCCATTGCTGCCTATTTAGCAAGAGCACGCGCGGTTGTCGTTCGTCCCGAGCAGGTCATAGTCGTCAACGGATCGCAGCAAGGTCTGGACCTGGTAACTAGAGTATTGATCGATCCAGGCGACCTGGTGGGAATCGAGGAGCCTGGTTACATTGGCGCGCAGCGTGCGTTTCTTGCTCAAGGCGCGGATCTGGCTCCTATATATGTTGATCGCAGCGGCATACGAATCGATTATTTGAAGAGTCTGTTCACCAACAGCAGCGAACGGAAGATGAAACTTTGCTATGTAACTCCATCGCATCAATATCCGACCGGTTGTGTTCTCTCGCTTCCCAGGCGGCTGGAGCTGCTTTCCTGGGCTAACAGGAGCGGCACTTTGATAATAGAAGACGACTATGACAGCGAATTTCGCTACGTCGGCAAACCTATTCCAGCGCTTTCCGGTATCGATCATGGTGGCTCGGTCATTTATCTGGGCACCTTCTCCAAGGTTTTGCTTCCCGCACTACGTCTCGGTTATCTCGTGGTACCGGAGGATTTCATCGACGTCTTCACTCGCGCAAAGTGGCTTTCCGACAGACACTCGTCGCTCTTGCAGCAACAAGTGCTGTCGGACTTTATCACGGAAGGGCATCTGGAGCGACACATCCGAAAAATGCGAGCGTTGTACGAAAAGCGTCGAAAACTAGTGGTGGAAATGCTGGAAGGACTCTTTGACGATAGCGTCACCATTCTCGGTGATAGTGCCGGTATCAACGTCTTGATTCGACTGCGAACCACCATCTCGGATCAAGATCTGGTGCAACGCGCCAGGGAGGCGGGAGTAGGACTGGCAAACACGCGTCCCCTCTATCTTCGTGATGCACCATCAGGTGAATACTTGCTCAACTACGGCGGATTGAAAGATGCGGAGATTATCGAGGGGATAACGAGACTACGTTCCGTATTTCGCTGACATTTACTGATTGTCCTTGGTCTCTTGCTTGGCTCGATCGATTCCTTCGCTCTTATTGAGCAGATTGCGGAAGCTGGTGCCGGCAGAATGGACAGCATCAAGAATGTTTCCGTAATCCTTGATTACGCCGGATCGATCTCGTTGAGCCAGGTCCTTCTTACCCATCTTCTCATAGGCTTCGGCTCGACCTTGCAATGCTCGCGGCAGGTCAGGGTGGCGGTTCAAGCAAGACGTGTAGTCATCGACTGCTTTCTGATACTCCTTGCGATCAAGATAGATTTGCGCGCGCGCCAGTCGAGCAGCATCGTAGTCCGGGGACAGGCTAATAGCGTGCGAAACGGCTTCCAGCGCCTCTTCTCGTTTGCCCAAATCAATTAGTGCACCACTTTTTAGTTTGTACACTTTCGCATTGCCACCACCGAGTGCAATGGCAACTTCGCAATCCTTGAACGCCGCTTCTTTCAAACGCAGGGAGAGGTTGATGTCAGCTCGTATCTCATAATAGTAGGGGAGCTTAGGCATCAGAGCAATCACTCGATTCATGTCTTCGAGCGCTTCCTCTTTTCGATTGAGCTCGAGATATATCGACGAACGCTTGAAGAACAGCTCACCGTTTTTCGGATTGAGAGCAACTGCCTTGTTAAACGAAGCGATGGCTTTCTCCTGTTCGAACAGCTGCGCGTACAACATCGCTCTCCACATGTATGCGTTCCACACATAAAGCGGTCTGAGCTTGATGGTTTTGTTGGCGAACTCCATTGCCGTCTTGAAGTCTTTGCGGTCCAGTTGATGCATCATCAAACAGTAGTTGGTCATTGCGCTGCCACTGCCCTTATCGACAGCTTTGCGGTAGAAAGCGTCTGAGATTGACTCGTTTTTCGCGCGCCACTCATACAACGCTTTCATGGCCAAACAATCAGGGGAGTTCGACAGCTTGAGCGCTTTGTTTGTTTCATTAAGCCCGGCGGCGATTGAACCCTCGTCGCGAAAACCGGTCAACATCAAAGCAGAAAGAAGGTACAACTTGTAGTCAGCCGGGTCTATGCTTTGAGCCTTATCGATTTCCGCTCTAGCCTTCTCCACATGTCCCTGATCCCATAACAACTGCGCCCTTGCTGCTAGATTGTCTGCGTTTTCAGGATTGAGCTCCAGGGCTCTATCAAAGTCGCTTTGCGCATCGTCAAATTTTCCTTGCATCTTGCGAGCGATGCCCCTCAGCCGAAAGAGTTTGGCGTCGGAATCATCGCCTTCGATGGCTACATCATAAGCGGCCTCGGCATTGGAATATTTGCCTGCTGTGGCTAGATCCTCACCAAGTCTGATCAATGCTTCCGGATCGCTGTCAGCGAGCTTATGCATCTCAGCTTCAGACATAACCCTTCTCGCGCGCTTTTTCTTTGGCTTTGTAACCTGAGCGTCGTCATTGTTGAACGACTCGTCAAGGCTGTGTCGTCGTTCCACTTGATACAAAAAAATAGTTGATACGCCTACAACAAGCATGATACTGATCGACGCGATCAACTGGATAGTCAGCGATCTGCTGGACACTCTCGGCTCGGAGCCCGGCGACTCTGCATCGGGTTGGGACTCTTGTTCATATTCCGAAGCAGCCTCTTTCTCTCGCTCCGGCACCATTTCTGGTGGCTCGACTTTGTCCGTATGCCAGCCAGTCGTATATTGATCTTCTTCAGCGCACCATTCCTGAACAGGCTGATGTTTGAACCTTCCTGTGTCTCGCTGTTCGTCTTTGGGGCACCGGCAGCGAAATGTGGACGGCAAAACGGCGTTCCTGTCGGAAGCGAGATCTTCTGGGCGCCCGCATTTCGAGCAGATCTTCGATTGAGAAGTCACGGCAGGTTCCGGGTGCGCATCTGAGGGAACGCCAAAACGTTTTGCATGACAAGGTTGCTCCTGCCATCATTATTTCACACCGGCAGCGCATCTTCCTCCAATCGAATGGATCTCCAGGCTGGATGGGTCTCCACGAGCTCCAGTCCTCGAAGGAGCAGCGACTTGCCCGGCTCCCGCTTAAACCAGGTGGAAGCACCAGAAGGATGGGGCAGAGGAATCACCGACCGGACCCGCCCGAACAAATCAATGTCATGCTGCTTTCCGATCACATCTTCAAGTTTGGAAAAATCAATCAGCTGCTCAATAGCCAGGCGTCCAATGGGAATCACCAGATCAGGATCGACAATTTCGAACTCAGCCTCCAGCCAGGAGGAGCAGTTAGAAATCTCCGACGGAGACGGCACTCGGTCGCCTCCGGATGTGTTTTTTCCCGGAAAGCAACGACAAACAGCCGCCATATAGGCTCTGGAGCGGAACTCTTCCTCACTGACACCAATCGATTCGAACCAACGGAAAAGCGTCTTTCCAGCAGTCCAGGCAAACGGCCTACCAGCTTCGCCTTCTTTCGATCCAGGTGCTTGTCCGATGAGAAGCACCTTGCTCAAAACCGGTCTGTGCACCACTACAGGACCGATCATCTTTGGACAGCGGCTACAGGCGCGAAGCTCCTCGAGGTGCTCTTCGATCAATTGGCTACGGTTCAAGGATGAACTAGCGGCGGGTCGCGGAATGGTCATTCGGTTGGCTCCAGAGTTAGAAAACATCGCGGTGAGAGGCGCTGAAATCTCATTATTGCTTTACGGCTAATACTACAGTTCAAGAGGTTAAGTTTGTTCAAACCCTGCATCTTGCAAAGCAGGTCGATTGAATCGTCTTTCAAAGCGGTGTTGGAAAGGTCCAGGGAGAGCAGGGACGGCATGGCCACCAGATATTCCACACCTGTGCCAGTGATCTTGGTGCCGGCAAGCTTGAGGCTCTTGAGATGGCTCAGAGTCGTTAATGCCTTCACGCCGTTGTCACCAATCTTGGTATTAGACAGATTGAGCCCCTCCAGGTGCGCAAGCCGTGCTATGGCAGATACGCCGGCATCAGTGACGGCAGAACCTGCCAGACTCAAGTCGTTCAAGCTGGAGAATTCACTCAACAGTTCTACTGCCTGGTCGTCAAGAGAAGTGTCGTCCGCAATCAAGGTGGTCAGACTTCCTTTTTTTGCGAGAATCTCCAGTCCCGCATCCGTCACTGGAGTGCCACTGATGTCCAGATAAACAAGAGATTGAAATTTCAACAGTCTTGCCATCCCTGCGTCTGTCACCTTAGTGTTTCGCAAAACTAAATTCTTAATCGGCAAATGCTCGATAAACTTGAGCCCGCGGTCAGTTACCGGTGAGTTCTCCAGGGAAAGATACCTCAGTCTCTTCATCCTGCCGAGGCTGCGCAAGCTGAAATCGGATATTTCTAGACCGTCAGAATTCATCGTCGTGGCGTTGACATTTTTGTCGATGCGCTTTTGAAACTGGTCGTCTACAAACTCAGCGTCGGAGTAAGACGGGTCAACCACAGATGGTTGCGCCGTCGCCTTCTCCACTTTCTGCCGCGCTGGAGAATTTGTCGATTTGGTGTCGATCGAATCTCCTCCGCGATTCTGCAGATGGAAGAAAGCACCAACCGCGGCGCCACCCAGTATAAGTGAGACTAACGCCACTATATATAGAGGCATAGTTTTGGCCGGGGCGGGGGCGGAACCGGATACAATCGTTTGATTTTCCGGCGAAGAAAGCCGTTCCGGAGTCTTTTTCTTTTCTTCCTCCGCATGCTTAGTGTTTACAGGAAGGACTTCCGGCGGAGCACTGGCAGCGGAGTCCAACTTATCGAGAGCATCCTTGAGAAAGATCATCGACTGGAATCGATCGTCCGCCTTCTTCTCGAGAAGTTTCAATACAATCGATTCCATCGCTGGCGGAACCAAATGCTCCGCGCCGGGAACGTTGATCGGCGGCGGTTTCTGATTGAGCTGCATCAACCTAGTTTCCATTCTAGTATCGCCGACGAACGGTGGTTCACCCGTCAGGCATTGATACATCAAGCAGCCCACAGAATAGAGATCGCTGCGGTGATCTGTCTGTCTGCCCATGACCTGCTCCGGGCTCATGAAAGCCGGCGTACCCACGGTTTCGCCGGTCTTGGTCAGATGGTCCTTATCTATTCCATCACCCGTAAGCAGCTTGGCTAGACCGAAGTCGAGTATCTTCACCAGAATCGCGCCGGTGTCGAGCGTGATAATCATGACGTTGCTCGGCTTTAGATCCCTGTGCAGTATTCCCCTGACGTGCGCATGGGTAAGTCCGTCGCAAATTTGTTTGGTAATTTCACCAACCAGATCCGGTGGCAAGCGACCTTCGTCATCAAGCATTGACGAAAGCGGAGTGCCCTCGACGAAGTCCATGACCATAAACGGCTGCTTTTCTTCTGAAACACCGAAGTCGAATACTGAAATAAGGTTCGGATGCGACAACGTGCTTATCGTCTTCGCTTCCTTGTGAAACCGTTTTATTGCTGTCGCCGACATCACGTGCGAGTGGACCATTTTGACCGCCACCATCTTCCCAAGAGGCATTTGTCTGGCTTTATAGATTACGCCAGCGCCACCGGAACCAATGACAGTAAGAAACTCATATCGATCCTGCAAACGTGTTATCGGAATATCCGCCAGATGCTGACCGACCGGATCAAGATCCTGCTCGGCGACAGTTTTGTAGTCGTCGCCCGAATCATCGCCCATATCAGAGTCGTCGTCGTCATACCCTTGCGAAATGTCAAAATCTTCTTCCATCTCGGAATACGAGCGTGAAGCACTTTTATCTGCTTGGCTATCTTCCATTACTTTCTCGATCGGGTACTGCCTGCCGGCTTGCCTTTCAATGTCGAGCCGCCAAGGATTCTGGCGGAAGACATGCTGGAGATACTTCGGGAATTGTACAATCTAGCTTACGCTGATTTCACGTGGTTGATCTGCATGCTTCTCTCGAGCTTCTCAAGACAAATCAAACCCGGCCTTTTACCATGGTGTTTCCTGATTGTTTCCATTCCTCAGTCTGCCAGTTGCCAACCATCTATGGCAAGTGCTGGAAATTGTTCGGCAGACGGGATTCTAGCCGGTGGCGTTGACGAGGGGATGAACCGCGGCGAGTTGCCGGCTGTCCCAGGCGAGAAGTTAATTCTTAGCCAATCCCAATTTGATTCAGCCATGCCGGCAGACGGTCGACGGTTTCAGGCACGAAGCTCGCGATTGCCGGAGGGCACAGCGGGAAGCGGCACAGGGCAGGCGCGGGGCTTGTTAGAGGGTTCTGGCATGTTTTTGAGTAAACAGTTTAAGGTTCGAAATTCGCCATCGGCTTGGCTCCTCGCGGTCAGCGGCCCATCAAATTCAGGAAACTCGGTCTTGGGTTCAAACCTGGCGGTGAGCGGTTCTATATCGGATTCGAACGTGGCGGTGAGTGACTCGCCACCAGGACCGGGTTCGGCGGTGAACGGCCTGGAGCAGACGCCAGGTCTATCATCCACTGAGAAAGTATCGGCAAGCGGTCGGGCGGCGTTATCAGCTCGAGAATGTGTGTCGTGTGCTGGTCAGAGCAATGACATGCTGAACCACAGAATGCATTCAGCCGATAAGTTGATGAATGATGGTGAAAAGCTGGTTGCGGGTAAGTTGCGATTATGCCGCCACATAGAGACTTTTCTTGCTCAATCCAGGGCAAAACTCACACTCGAGGATTATCGAACCCTCATGGAAGAATACCAACAATCGTTAGGCACCTACAAACTCCACCGGCGTGAATTTTTCGAGCATTGCAAAGCGTTCCATCCAGCTTCACCGACACCCGGACAGACTCAAACGACCGTGCCTGTCGTTCCTGCTCAAGCGAACGTCTCCACATCGAGTCTGAAACCCCTGCAGCTAAAGGCTGAACAAAAATGCGCACAGCTCGTAAAAATGGAAAGCGGACTACTCGCCTCCGAGCAGCAACTTGATTCGCTCGTCAAGAAACTGACCTCGGCTTGGGGCAAGGAAAGTCCTCTCGTATTCGGCTCAATGTGGGCAGATGCGCAAAATCTTGCTATTGGCAATCAGGCGACCGCGTCCGAGTTCAATCACATGGCGATCCAGAAGACGAGCACTGCATCGCACCAGGTAGCAGCGCTGATTGCAGAAGCCAATCGCGATGGCGCATATGGTGCCCACATGAAAGCGTATAAAGAGCTGTCGGAAAACAACACACTCCAGCAGGATCTTTTCGAACGCGCCAACCAACATGGAAAGTTCGCTTTGATGATGCTATCGAAATTGCAGGCGATGAGGCCGCAAGGTTCGCCTCAATTCTCAAGTTCCACTACTTCCTATTCTGCTGCCGACCTGCATGCGGAATCTGTCGCGCTGGAAAAAGAATACGAAGAATTGCAGTCCAAGTTTCGAGAGCTCTCCGAGGCAAAAAAGTTTTTGCCATCAACAAAATCAGGACTCTAAACGCGTTCCCAATGGAGTGTCAGTGATGCAACCCTATATTCAATCTGACTGCTCCGTCGGAGACGCCATCAGCCTGGCAATACGGCACTGCCGGAGAGACATTCGCTTCCTGCTCGGAAAGCTCTGGTGGCCATCGGTGATTGAGCTTATCGGCAAAGTCTTCTTCCTCTTGTGCGGACAGACCCTTATTGCATCCAGCCACACCCACTCGTGGGCACCACTATTGAACGCCGCCGGCTTATTCCTCATCGGTCTAACTTTTGGAGGACCTGCTGAAGTTTGGATGACTGTCAGGCAGCTCGCCTATGTACGCATGACAATATTGAAAGTGGACAGCTACCAGGCGGCAATGAATCAGGTCCGCAATAGATCGTGGGCAGTCGTGGCCATAGTCGTATTTTTCTACATACTGCTCTTCGTCTGGGGACTTCTATCAGGGTTGGGCCTGGCTCTTTCAGCAACAGTCATGGGTTTTATATCCGCGCCCCCCATGATGAACATAGTTGTTTTATTTGGACTCTTCGCGTTCATTTTTATAGCGCTTGTCGTTTTTCTACTGCCACTATCACTGGTGTTCGCAGTGCTCGCCTGCGAGGATATGGGGATCTTCGAATCGTTTGGGAAGGCGGTATCTATGACCGCCAAGAAGTTTATCCGGGTCTTCTCGTTTTCGGTCCTGATAATGTTTGTATATCTAGCAATCAGTTTCGCCCTCAGTTCGGCAGTTCAAGTACTGTATGGCATCGAGTACATGAGGGCGGGGGTCTATTCAGGGATGAAGACGGCAGCAGATGTTCATGTGCCGTTGTACGTGCAGGTAATCGGTTGCGTCTGGCAATCGGTAATCAGTATGTTTATATCTCCGATTCTGTTTCTATCATCCGGATTCTTCTATTACGCGCTGCGAACGAAGGACGAGGGGCTTGACCTTATGGAAGGTGTGGGTGCTCTGCGACTGCCGCCAGGGACCTCTCGCAGATTATGACCAGAAGGTAGGCGGCAAAACTAGAGGCTTGCTTGTTTCTTAGCAGTCGAGACCTGCGTCGCCTCGGACGATTTTTTCACAGCGTCCAGTCTCTCTTTGACACCGCGTTTTGTCTGTAGTTGCGCTATCTGTTTTGCAAACGGAATTGGCAGAGGAACATCAACATACGAAGAAAGCGACAGCACTGTTTTGGTGCCGTTCTCGACTGGAGTTAGAGTCCATCTACCTTCAAAGGCGCGGAACTTGTCGGAATGCATCATCTTATATTCGATGCGTTCGTGCGGCGTATATACTTCCTTATAAACACATTTCGCCTGTCCTACTAGAGGGAGGTCTGAGAAAGTCTCCTCCAGCACACATTCGTTATGAGTTCTGGATACTTCTTTGACAGAGTCGTCATGTTCCTTTCGGAGTCCGATGATCGCGTCATAAACGACAGCAGGACTGGCTTTCACGATTGTCTGTAAGCGAGAGCCCCGAACTTTTTCCGTTGCTGCTCCCTTATCCGACCCGCACCCATCATCAGCCATTGCCGGCGTTAAAATCAGGAAAGATGCCGCCACTGCAGCCAGTACCACTCTTTTTGACAAGCCAGGCATATCGTTTCCTTACAGTTACCATTAACCGATCAACAAAGCACGCCGCAGTAGTCAAGGAGAGACGCTGCTTTGGAACCGGGAATTTTATATCGTTTCATCCCGCTTTGCAATTGATGTCAATGGAGTTTTTCACCTTACAGCGGCACCAAATACGAAGACCTGACAAAGCAATCGCGCGCCATGTGTGATAGCGGCGAGTTATTAATTACGTCTGATTCGAGTTAACTAATTCACAAACTACGCCTTAGAAACACTTCTGAGCGATCATCGCTTCCAAGAAATGGAGCTCAGGGAGCCAAAGAAGTCGTTCCAGTATCTTTCGAACAGCTCTTTAGTGTCGCCCTGATAAATGATCTCCTCGATCTGACACCACTCCTTGTTGGCAGCAACGTCAAAGAAGATTCCGTAATAGTAGTTGTGCAGATCGCTCACACCTTTGTAGCTGTGAAAGAAACCTCGTACACCAAGCACGTTTCGCCCGTTCAGCTCCATCGTCTCAACTTTCTCAATCTGAAAGCGCGGTCCTTGCAAGCCGTCTCGTGTGTTGGTGATCTGATTGTTTCCTGCATTACCAAGAAGATCCTGGATTGCCACAAGCGTTTCGATAGTGTCCGGAGGCATGTTGTCCGATTGTTTGCTCAAGTCGAATAGTTCATGCGGACTCTTTTCCAAAAGTCCGCGGAACCTGGCAGGATCTACTCCGCGGTCCGGCGTGCCCCGATAAAAGAGCATTATCTCCACAGCTTCAGTGTCGGGTGGATTATAAGAAACAGTCCAGTTGTTGCCCATTCCTCCACGAACTTCCTCACCAAGGACAAAACCTTCCGGCAACGTTAACTTGGCAATTGCGCCACAAGAAGCTGTTTTCGATTTCACTTCCGCCCCTATTGATGATTTGAACGTGCTCATAGTTAGGGATATTCCACGCCCGACGACTCGCCAGCAAACTCATCACCTTCTCGGACAGATCTGATGAACAGTCGAGCGAGGCTCTAATTGACAACGGCGGCTGCGTTGGAGCAAAAAGTCCTCCAGAGCCCACCAGTTCCCCCATCCGCGACTTTTAGGGAGCTATGATCCCTAGGGAATATAAATTGATAAAACACTCGCTTGGCAAGACTAAAGGCGCATCAGTGCCAGAACGGCGACTTTCCCAGGCGATCTTTTTGGGTGATGTGTCAGTGGACTCAAGGAACATAAATTGGGAAGGCACTCGGAGAAGCAGAGCAGCGCCCGAATTGGAGACTTTCCAATGGAACCACCGGTTCCTTCCAGCGGCTTCACCAATTTCGTCGGAGAATTAATCCGCCCGCCTACGTAGTTTGCCCCTGAATCATCCTGAAACACCAGTCCGTTTGGCTTTCAAATACGGGCACATTTATTTGTGGGGTATGGTAGGGTACTAAATAATCACACTTGAAAACTACAATATGCAAGCTTACAATGCCTTTATTACTACCATGGGACGCAGCAGATGGCAGACGATAACAATCTCCCCGTTAATGAAATAAATGAAGTTCCTGTAGAAGTTACCCCTTCTGGTGAGCCTACCGGAACGGAGCACTCTCGTGCAGAAGCGCAAGAGGAGCTGGGGATGAACCGCATGCCGCGGAGGGAAGACGAGGAGCAGGACCCAGAGGATCAGAGACGGGTAACTGAGCGAACCGGAGAGGGCTCAGACCGGTTACCTACTGAAGAAGAAAGGCCAGAAGCAAGGTTAAGATCTGAGTATATAAAAGCTCTTGAAGAGCAAGGTCTAGTAGTAGACGGCGCTGAGCCCACTGGGGATTTTAGTAGATTCGCCCGACCTGAACGGACTGATCTGACTGACGACACGACAAACACCGGATTTACCGGACAGATTGATGTCGACAATCCTAATTACGATCCCACTACGGGCCAGATGCGGGTACTCACTCGGGAAGAACGTGCAAAGCTTGGAGAAGACACCGAAGACGATTCCGATGACTCGGACGATCCATCGGCAGTCAAGAACGGCACCGTTGATTTTGAAAACGCACCACTAGATGGAGTCGATATTTATAGTATCAGCAGCCTCGTAGATGGCGCCGATGTAGAGGATGATCCAACCGCTGTCGCGCGACTGACCTCTGACAGCGCTGCTGTTGTCGGCGCAACCGATGAGTTAGAAGATACTGAGACTGATGACCTCAATACAAATGAAGATGATGCGGACAATCCGCATGCAGTTCAAGCCAACGACCAGCAATCCGACACCATAGTCGCAGTCGCTGCCAATATACATAATGAAGAAGATACGGACAGCGAAGTACCAGAAATAATTGAAGGTGGTGCTGAGACTGAAACTGCCGGCGCTGCGGGTCGACGTTCTGCGACAGAACCGGACACTGAGGACGATCTTGATGATGAAGACGAAGCAGCAGCAACTTACAATAATGCCAGTTTACTGACAGGTCAGGTACAAACCACTCAGGATGAAGGCGTTGTCGATACTCAAATCCGGAGCCGAGCAGTAACAGGCGGGGTTGATGAGGTCGGTGACGATGTCACCACTGGCAGCACTACAGAATTCTGCTCCGCAGTCGTGGAGACTCCTGTCGACGATAACCCAACGGCTGGTGTCCGAGATGTTCCCCCAGGAAATCCGGACTGGCTCCCGAATACACCAGAGACACTTCCAGGTCTGCCGCCTCAGGAAACTACTCCACCAATACCAGAGACTTTACCTGAAGTTCCAGCTCCCGCCCTTCCAACCGATCACAACCGCGAAGGATCGGATCAGCAGAGCGAAGCTGCTCGGCTCCGACAGGCAGCTGTAGATAGATATGCCAGAACTCTGGACGGGGTCGTTGAAAATCCTGCCCAAGTTGCTGAAAAGATAATGGCCAACCTGGAGCGTCTAGAAAGAAATGGACAGCTTAAGCCGGGTGAGACAGCGCTTTCGCAGCTCGAGTCGATCAATCAATCACATCAAGAAATCCTAACGGGTCAAGGTCGACTGACAGCATTAGAACGACAAGATGTTGTTCGAGGACGAGCGTTCGAGCTTGAAGATCCCGAGTTCATGGTCAACCAGGGCAGACACAATACTTGCGGTCTGACATCTGGACGCAAGTCACAATCTCAAGGATGGGATGTCGCTCTTGGCGATCGACAGATGTCTGAAGGGATCAATACCGGTCATATTACTGTCAACTTGAATGATGGCAGAGGACCCCAGCGCCTCGAAATCAACGCAGCCAACTTCATCGCGGACAGAGAGTCCCAGGTGCCCGATGGAGGACGACTCTCGGATGCGGCCTTCAAACAAAGGTACGGTACGGAAGGCAAACGCTCCCTAGCAGGTCAGATTGGAGATGGCATCTGGGGAACCACCTCAGCACATCTAAAGACAATTAGAGACCAATCCGAGGGACGCTTGGCCGCAGGCGAAAAATATACTTACGTCACTGCTAATGCGGATCAACTTGGCGGTCCGACAGGTCAAAACAGGACTGGTGAAGGACTGTTCCGAACGGACGCGCAAGGCAATCATACATTTATGACCGATAGTCCGGCTGTGGATTTGTATGATGTTAGAGCGACGAGCCACATTCTGAATCCTGGCAGCATGATGGTTGCACATGAAAGTATGCGAGGAGCAGGAGTTCCTGCAGCCTATGCGGCAATGGGCGTCGAGATGACCTTCTTCAGAGATTCTGCGGACGCGCGGCGCATAGTGGGAGATCATCAGAGAAGAACTGGGCAGATGGCGCAGCTCGGTGTAAACGCCCCATATCTCAAGGGTGGCTCTATGGCAGGGCATGGACTGCACGCTATGAACGTTGGAGTTGAG
>CAYTDR010000032.1:0-18677 GCA_964436185.1 uncultured Candidatus Obscuribacterales bacterium
TGATGCATCAGAGCTGCTGGTCGACAAGCTTGATCTTGTTGTTCTACCTATAGCGGTCATACCGAGAACACTGGTAAAGAAGTCGTATTCTGGTCTATACAAGGGCAACAAGTTCGCCAACTATATAAACTCCAAATTGCCATCGAAGACAAGGATCATTGAACAACTACCTGTAAAATTCGGTGCAGTATCATTCAATTTGCTTGATGGAAAGGCGTATGTGATCAATTCAGGTGATTTGGGGAGGGCATTACAAGCAAGCAGCGCCGTACCGGAAATACGCCAACCGGTACGTTGGCAGAAAATGCTGCTAGTCGATGGCGGAGTAACTGACAATTTGCCCTGTAGAAAAGCTCGTAAGCTGGGAGCCGATTTCCTAATTGGCATAAATGTTGATGAACGATTGGACCCTGTGGATGATAAAGCTTTTCATGGCATCGGCAGTGTCAGTAATCGTTGCGTCACTGCGAATCTGGAAAAACTTGACAGAGAAGAGGAGCAGGTAGCCGATATCGTTATTCACCCAGAAGTAAGTGGCATCAACCTATTGTCTTCTCGACGTTCAGACATGGAAAAAGCGATAAGCGCTGGCGAGCGAGCGGCGGTAGAGGCAATACCTGGAATACTGAAGGCATTGAAACAAAGAAGTATTCAAACGATCACTCCACTCTCGAACGGCTATTAGAGACTCCGATGGTCTGACGCTAGGGGCCGCCAACGAATTGTTTAACCAGCCGATTGCGGAATGTGTTCGCGAGTGGCGTGAAGCTCTAGCAATCTTGGTTGACTTCGGTTCCTTTGAAGTGTGGTAAGCGAATCCTGTATTGACGATGCGGACAGATGTCCGGACATCTATCCGGACATCTGTCCGGACATAAATTCTCGCCAGAATCTTCGAATGCATGCTATACTCCGATCTCTGAGTAAGAGAAAACCGGACAAAGACCCGGACATTCTGCCGGCTGCTGACAGAGGTGAACTGCCATCAAAGATGGAGCCCCTGTTGATATCCAGCGACTCACCGCATCGCATGGAGCTTGTGGACCTTTCATTTGAACTCAGTGTTAAGTCCGCGAGTTTGAGGAGCAGTTTACCGGACGGGATATCAGCTGCATTAACAGACCTGGTAAGAGCGATGAACTGCTATTACAGCAATTTGATTGAAGGTCACGACACTCACCCTGTAGACATTGAACGAGCCTTGAAAGGTGACTATAGTTCTGACCAGAAAAATAGAAACCTTCAACTCGAAGCCGAGGCACACATTGAAGTCCAGCATTGGATTGACAATGGGGGATTGCGCGGTAGAGCCAGCACCACTGACGGGATTCTAGAAATCCACGGGAGATTCTGCGACAAACTACCGGACGATTTGCTTTGGGTACAGGATACTGGCAGTACAGATCGAGCCCGAGTCGTGCCCGGAGAACTCCGTAGACGAGACGTGCAGCTAGGAAAGCATATTGCCATCAGTCCTGGGTCTTTATCTCGCTTTCTCCAGAGATACCAGGATGTTTACAGCAAGCTAGGTAAAGCCGAAACAATTTTGGCAGCAGCAGCAGCTCATCATCGACTACTTTGGATACATCCGTTTCTTGACGGCAACGGGCGAGTTGCTCGGCTTGTTTCTTATGCGCAACTTCTAGACATTCTTGAGACAGCTGGGGTTTGGTCCATAGCACGTGGTTTAGCGAGGCAGGTAGGCGCCTATAAGGAACACCTGGTGGCATGCGATCGAGATCGATATAACGATTTTGATGGTCGGGGCAATTTAAGCGAACGCGCGGTTATTGAATTTACTCGCTTTTTCTTAGAGACTTGCATAGATCAGGTCAGCTTTATGGAAAACCTTATTCAGCCAAGAGAATTGCATCATCGGATTCTTACGTGGGCCGAAGAGGAGATTCGGCGTGGTGAACTGCCTACAAACTCGGGACGAGTATTGGAAGCTGTTCTCTATCGCGGTGAGTTACCTCGCGGCGAGGTTCCGAACATTCTCAATGTTGGAGATCGGCACGCGAGAAGGATTGTAGCTCCCTTGCTACAACATGGTGTCTTGACGTCATCATCCGATCGAGCGCCACTTCGTTTAGCCTTTCCTGCGAAGTTAGCATCCAGATGGATGCCGGGTCTTTTCCCTGAAAGGTGAGGTAGCGTGCGGAATAGCTATCAACACTCTGCAGTGTGCGACGTCATTACAAGATTCCTAATTCCAAACGGCACACTATCCTAAGTCTTGCAATTTATCCAGGCGCACCATGTCTTCTACGATGAACTACGCGTCACCGAAACTACTGATGGTGTATCCCATCTAGTAATCCTTGAACTATGAATACCGGCTAACGAACGGCACGAAGTTAAGTCCCGATCTATTGTCTGTAGATCTCGAGAGCTCCGAGTCTGTTGACTGGAGCGGGAAGTTCTCGGGAGGGGCGAATGTGTTTTCTGACGATTGAAATGACGGTTCGATAGACGGTTGAGGATCAACGCGACGAAAATCTGTCATATGTTTACCCCCGTGGTTACGTCTGACGCTAGTTTGAGTTGTAGATTGAGGATTGCTTAGACGCGATATTCAATTTACCAATCAAATCTGTTGAGATTCTGTACCCTCGTCCAAGCAATGCAGAAAGCATTGACGGCGGAACCCCGCGCAGTCTGAGGTTCTCCGCCCTACTCATTCTCTGATTATGGATAAAGAACGAATGGGTATAACAAAGGTCAGAGAACGAAATGCCAGGGGGACTGTGTTATGAACGATAATCTCGCAATAAAAGTAGCTTCACTACGAAATTTACCAGCTAATTCCTTCCCTGCTTTGGTCTCGCGAGCAGAAGCATATCTTGCTCTTGGTTGCGCTGAGGAAGCTCTTGCAGACTACGATCAAGCATTGGCATTGAAGAGTGACGCGTATGAGGTTCATTTGAAGCGATTCGACATCCTCGCAAGGCTTGATTTGCTCGATCGTATGCTCGATGCGGCCCAGTCGATACAGGCAATTACTCCGGGACAAGCTGTCGGATACTTCTATTTAGGGATGGCGTTTTCTACTTTAAGCCGAGACGAAGAAAGTGTGGAGGCGTATACACGCGCCATTGAACTAGCACCGCGTCACGCAGCGGCTTATGTGAATCGAGCTGCAGCATATTCATCTTTGGGCGACATGGACAAATGTTTGGCCGACTGCGAGAAGGCACAGTCAATCGACCGTAAGTCGGTTGGTGCACATGTCAACAAAGCCCTGGCTTTGCGTTGCCTTGGTGAGCAGGATTTGGCAATCAAGGTTTGTAATCAAGCGGTGTCGATTCAGCAAAACTCCCCTCTCGTATATTGCAATCGGGCTATGGCGTACTTTGTTTTGAACAAAACTCAGCATGCCTTCGATGATATTGATACGTCCATTCGATTCGCTAAGGAACCGAAATATGTGGCAAAATGCAGAGCCATAAAGGCTTATTTTTTAGCGCTTGTAGGTAGCGAGGGCAATCTTGGTGCCGGCGGTGGTGGAAGTCGTGGTGGCAGCGGCGGTGGCGGTGGCGATAGCGGAGACGGCGGTAGATGCGACGGCCGCGATAAAGTCATCGAGGCGCGCGAACTCTGTGATAGTGCAATTAGAATGGCGTCTGAAAATTCGTATCCATGGCGATATACCTGGAGCACCAGTGCACTGATCTCTGCGATGATGGGCGACTTTGACGCTGCCAATCGCAACGTTGAGCTCGTATTAAATCGCTGCAAAGGCTTCACCTATGGTACCAACATTCAGGCGCGCATTTATCTAATGCAAGACCGGTTAGACGAGGCACTTTCAGCGGTTGAGTCAGCTCTAGCTCGAAATTCCAAAGATCCGGAAGCCAACTACATTTGCTACTTAATCAGAGCCAGACAAGACGATCCTCTTGCCAGTGACGAACTGACCAAAGCGCGTAGACTCGGATATCTGCGTGAGCAATAACGCTTACACGTAACCAGGTCGACCCTGCCCGATTCGCTAAAAGGCATGATAGTCCTCTGGAGGCGTTTCTGTCGGACTCCAGGCGATGTCTCCTGCCTGAGCGTCCTTGTACTTAATGGCGTTGGTGAGTTCGAGACTCACCGTCAAACTCGCCACTTGAAAAGCCTCGTAAGGAGGATCAGGTGGACACGTTAACGCCAGTAGCAAATAATAATTGATTGCTGGGCCCTCCAACTGCCCCAAACGACGACCCTTGAGGGCGTGAGGCACTGCAACAGCATCGATCAAGGCGTCAGGTTTAGTGAATCGCCTGCTGCAACTGTTTAACTCCGCAGTAAAATATATTCCAGGCTTCTCGAGGAGGTGATCTATGACACATGATTTTTCAATTCCAGCGGTTGAGCAAAATCGAATTTTGTTTGTAGGGAACCCCTGGCCCGAAGGGCATAGTTTCGACCTTGGCTGGGAGGTTCGAATTGCGCAAGATGGCTTGTACTTCGACTTCGATGGGAGTACAGATGATTATGACGCAGAGGATGAAGACTTAGAAATCGATGAAGCTGACGATGGATTAGATGACGAGGTCGAAGAAGAAGACGAGGAAGACGGCGGCGGCGAAGGTGATTGGACTTCCAAGACTGTCTGGAACAACTATAACGCATGCGAAATCTCCTCAGAAAAAGGAATCAAGGTCGCGGACGAAGAGAGTCCGATCGCGCTGACAAAGTTATCCGGGAAAACATTCATTGCCGATCTCTTGCCCGTGGACATGGAGGACGATGACCTGGCCTGCCGAATCTATCTTCTAGGTCATGATTCGATAGCCAATCACGAAATTACTTTTGAAAAACGATCTGGAACGCTTGAATATTCGATCACCTGGCAGGGGAAGATTGCATTGACCTACAGCGGTGATAACGAGTTCAGGTACAACTTCATTGCCAATGGCACGCGCAAGCTAGAACGCATATCTGTTGGTCAAGAATTAGAAGAGGATGCAGCACAAACGCTGTTCAGCAAGTTCGTTGAAGATGCAGACCTCTTTGAGTTCAAGAACGGTGCGTTCTACTATAAGGGGAAATGACAGGACCTTTCACTGAACTCGCGAGTAGTGAACTAGCCCTGTTTTCTGGTGTCAGGTCGAACATAAGGTAGGGTATACAAACATATTGTCGAACCGTACTTGACCTTTTTGATCATTCTCTTTTTCTGCATCCGTCGCGCGTTGTAATAAGTCTGAAGAACTGGGCTGGTAGATGAATAGTGGGCTTTTGAGTACGCTTCTGCACACATATAGATGCCGCCATATATGCCACCACAATCAGAAAGAAATTGTTTAGTCGCCGCTCGTTGTCAGGAGTGCGGTGTTATAGTCATTGACATTGAAACGCACGAAGCGTTGATGCGAACAAACTCAATAAAACAGACTGATTGTCCAAACGATCAGCTCTAACTCTCGAAGATTCGTTTACTACTGCGATGAACATCAGTCTCGCTGGACGGTTCCGGTGTGGAATTCATCGTTGTTGATCGGAACGCGAGCTTGTATCGATCTTGAATAGTCTATCAGCTCTGCTGGAGCTGAACAGTTCGTGCTGCGTGCCCTTCTTGAAGAACCTTGGCTCACAAATAAGAGGAGATTTCTTATGCTTAAGAGAACAGTTAATGGTTTGAAAACGGTACCGAATAAGGTGGCACTTGCGATTGTGCTCGCCGGTATAACTATAGGTGCGATGGCTGGGAAGGCAGAGGCACGCAACTACTATGTTTCATCCAGAGCTCCTCTGGGAGTTAACGATGGAACCGATTGGTCTCATGCCTGGACTAAACTTTCGAAAATCGATTGGACCGCAATTCAACCTGGAGATGTGATCACCGTGGATGGTGGCTCAAATGGAATTAGCTATACGGAAGGACTCGTCATTCAGAAATCAGGTACTGCCAGTCAACCAATCATCATCAACACTTCTGCTGAAAGCGGGAGGAGCGGCGCGGTTACTCTTGTGGGCTGGGTCGGAGTAGGCGCCACAATGGACGCTGGACTTAGTTTTGGTAACAACTCCTATGTCAGAGTGGAAGGTCGACCGCAGGGGTCATCCAACGGAGAGCCGCGCAGCTCGTTCCGCGTGTTTAGATTCAAGAAACATGGTGCATTCATCGGAGCTGGAAGCTATGATGCGAGACTCACCAATGTAGAGTTGGACATTAGCGGCGAAGGACTGAATGGCCTGGGATGTCCTGGTGGTTCCGGATTGCGGATAGAGGGAAGCAACAGTCGATGTACGAGGGTGAATGTAAATACCCGGGTGGACGTCGCACTGGCGTCACCCAACTCTCGCCCGATCTTTGCTCAATGCTGGTTTCATGGACCTGCTAATACGGACTATGTAACTGATGAGGCGGTGCGAGTATTTAACAGTTGTCCGCAAGGTCCGACCCGACTAATTTTCGACTCGTGCATCTTCGGGCCCTACATGGAAAGCAGTGTAGTTCTGGACCAGCAAAACACTGAAGTTGCAATGTCCAATTGTCTTTTCATCAATCCAAGACTAAACAATCTCGAGAAGACGGGCTCCGGATCAAAGTGGTTTCATATACGGAATTGCACTTCTTACCTTCATCTTATGAACCATCATCAGCAGGGACACGCGACTCTTCAATTTGTAACCTTACCTGGTGACAGTATTCAGAAGAGCATCTTCTATGGTGCCAACGTTAATCTGACTGGTTCTGCCTTCGACTCGCAACAGAACACTCAATTTAAGACGTTCGGCAATACTATGATGCTGAGCCCAACGCAAACTGATCCTCGGTTTGTCTCTCAGGTGATTTCGATTCCATACAATGCCCCGTATCAAACACTGAAGACACTGGATTTTACGCTTCAGCCAAACTCGCCTGCGCTCGGTAAGGGTTCCAACCTCACGTCAGTGAAACAACTGTCTTATGGGCTTTCGGAACCTATAGAAACCGTTTTCCCCTACGTACCCTAACCCTTTTATCCCTGGACGGAGTTGCACCGTCGAAAATGAATCGAAGTCGCGAGAACTTCTCCTCGCGGCTTTGCTTCACTTTCATCGTTTGCATCACTCTCCTTTGGGTGGTTCTTCGTTCGTCAGAGACCGCATCCGCATTCCATATTGTAGAAGGGAATGTTCGACCTGAAATTCGGTACTGGCAGGGATCTGCGGGCTTAATCTTTAATGCCCCTAATAATTTTCCTCGGACCGTTGAGTGAGAACCGCGGGCGAGAGAAATAAGTCGCCCAACTAAGTTGACGACAATTACGGAGAGACACATGAAAATCGAGTTTGCGAACGAGCTGAATTTGGATGATGAATCATGGGACATCGAAGAAGAGCTGTTCGAGGTTATAAGCGAACTAGCCGCCGATGAAAGACAGCTTTTGATGCAGTCCAGCGGACTTCCCGAATGCATCTATGACGCTTGCAATAGAGTTGCGGCGTAAGGTTTGACAGGCAGTTGAACAATAAGAGGAGACATGGGAGCTAATATGACCACACTGAACAAACAAAATACTGCACTCGTAACTGGTGGCGCTGGTGGTATCGGATTCGAGCTTTGTAAATTGATTGCCGCGGATGGTTACGATCTTGTTCTTGTCGATATGAATGAGACTGGTTTGAATAGAGCAGCCCGAGAGCTTGAGGCTTCAACAGGCGTTCAGGTTACTACAATTGTCAAAGACCTTTCAGCCACCCACGCGGCACGAGAGATCGTTGAAGAGCTAAACAGTCGCGAAATTCAGATCAATCTGCTGGTCAACAATGCCGGGTTCGGCTTGTCCGGACGATTTATCGAGATAAGCCTCGAGTCTCAGTTGAACATGCTGCAAGTGAACATCAACACCGTCGTAGCTCTTACAAGGCTCTTGCTTCCCGGCATGCTCAATCGCGAAAACGCTGCCATTCTCAATGTTGCATCCATTGCCGCATTCCAGCCTGGTCCTTATATGTCCGCCTATTTTGCCAGTAAAGCATTCGTTCTTTCATGGTCTGAAGGTCTTGCCAATGAGCTACAAGGAACAGGAGTCACGGTGACTACACTTTGCCCGCCCCCAACAGACACTGGTTTCGCTCGCCGCGCCGGCTCCGGCAGTTCCATGGCCTTTAGTAAGAAAGTGATGGCAACTCCCGAGTCTGTCGCCAGAGACGCATGGGATGGATTGAAGAAGAAGCGAGTCATTGTTCTGCCGTCTTTCCTCAACAAACTGGCCGTATTTACCCAAAGGTTTCTGCCCCGAAAAACCGTCACAGCTATCGCCGGTTCGATGAACAAGCAACGCGCCATCACGGCTAATAATGCGGCCGTTAGAGCGCCACGACCTACCTCCGAAATCGCATTTAATAAGGTCGCCTGATAGAAGTCGCAGAGCTCGAATCGCGAATGCTGATTGAGTTGCTATTGCGTCCTCCTCTCACTGCTCAAAGCATTAGCTCTAGCGCTTTTGCTGAATTGCGCAGCAATCTGCTGCGTGATTATTATGGGGTAGTTGATGCCGATTTTACGCGATGAACCTTCACCGAAAATATAAACAAACTCGACGTTCCGCTCCTAACCTTCGGGACGCTGCAGTAGAGAACTATGTAAGTCACTCAACAAGTCAATGACCGAACACCCGACCTGGGATGGAGGATAATTCATGAGGTTTCCACTCAATTCAGTTCTACTAGCATTGATTGTCGCTGCCGCTTTGCAGTCGCCTGCCCTCGCGCGAGTCAAGGTTCAAGATTCAGTCACGGTAGACGCCAAGCCCGAGTCGGTGTGGAAAGCCTTGATGGAATATCAGAGAGACGAAAAAACGTTCAACAAAAAACTTCTTGCATCGAATGAAGATACTGTCACCATCAAAGAAGAATTCATGAAGCTTCCAGTGGTCGGAACTCAGTTCATCAATTATGTCGAGGTCAGTCATCAGGATGCCCAACGTATCGACTACAAGCTCACAGGCTCAAAAGTACTAACGCTGTTCGAAGGTTCGTGGATCATCGAACCAAACAAGAATGGTGGTGGCGTCACATTGACTTTGATCACTGAGATAGATACTTGGGTGCCGGCACCGTTCAAAAACAAACTCTTGCGAAGCAATACCCTGAAAGGCATGGAAAAACGTCTGGCGTTCGTCAAGGATCGTGCAGAGCATCCTTCTGGCCCCAAAAGCCCAGTCAACAAAATAGCTCTCAATTGATTTGATTCTGGAAGAGTTGGAACAATCAGCCGACGAACTATTGTCTGTTACGCTCTGCCTGGTATCACAATCGATGCCGCAATGTGGTGCGACAGCGAGACATAAACATTGGGAACCGGCGCGATATAAACTCTGCCCGTGCCTTCTATGACATTCACGATTCCTTCTCCGGACGTCGCCGCACCAAGAAGACCTTTAGCAGCACGCTGTACCGAGAAATCAAGCCTTGCTTGTCTTGCTACTGCGAAGTGACCGTCGACAACCAGCCGATCGTTCTTTAGATCTATCGCATGCATGGGACCTTGCGCTTGTACAACTACCTTACCTCGCCCATCCACTTTAGTCTGGAACCAACCTTCTCCGCCGAGCAATGCAGAAACTGCTTTGTTGCGATATGCGCCCACTTCAATGCTCTCGTCAGAACATACATACGCTCCGCGATCCAGAACCCACGGCTCGCTAACATCCAAAATCATGTATTCGCCGAGAATGGGTGGACCGAAGAAGACTTCGCCAGTGCCAGTGTAGGTCGGACGGAAGATGGTTTCATTGGTCACCATCGACTTCAAAAACCCGGCTGCCGATGGCATCGGAGTCTTCAATTCGATTCGTCCCTGCATGTAATGCAAAGCGCCCGCTTCGGCCCGAATCGTCTCGTTGTTGATAGACGCTTTGATCATCTTCAAACCCTGTTGTTCGATAATTTCAAAAGTAGCCATGTGTCGCTCCTCTACAAGCCGGGCAACCGAAACAATTCGGAATGAATGATAAGTATACCGCTTCTCAATCGGATAATACATGGAACCTTGCCCAGCATGGTGGTGACTGAGTCTTCGCGATTTTCGCGTGCTGCAAAGACTACGCGCCGCCTGGTTGTTTCATCTTCCATGGAAGAGATCAATGCGGGGATGGGTACGAGTTACTGCGGGCTGAAATGGCTCATTACCAAGACGCTTGACTCACAGTTAATTGCCAGCTAAGTGCGAGCACTTGAACGTTTTTCTCAATCGATCGATTGCGCCTTTTCTCATTGATACTATCGTGGTGCCGATCGAACACGATTCGCTGCATTCATTCTAATGCTCGCCTATAGCAGAAATGAAAATTGAATTGTATGGCACCGCAGCTGGTATCAAATGATCCCGAATAATTACAGAAAGACGCTGGCTCTCAGTTGCGAGTCTTGCTCGTACTGTGAACCAGCGCTGGTTAGTCCAAAAAACTAATCGATTAGAACATTGGTTTCTCTAGTCCCTCAGCTCCACCAGATCCCTGGATTACGAACTTGAAAGTACCATCCTTGGTTTTCGGAACCCGCACTTCGCTCAGGAGCGAGTTCCATTTTGCATCGCGTGCTCGATAAACATGTCCCGTATAGGTCGAGCCTATATCTTTTTTCTGTCCGGATTCGATGATGTCTTCGCTCTTGCCTTCTTTTCCTGATTGGTCGACCCAGTTGACTCGAATCGGACCGCCGCTTTTATTGACCACGACCAGATGAGTCTCGACGGCTCCTGGCACATCCTGCGATTGTAATTTGCCGTTGCTACCGTCGCCGGCACCGGCGTTGCCGCCACCACCGCCATGGGCATCACCAGCGTTGCCAGAGGCATTGCCACCACCGACTACCCGAACTGTTTTGCCCGGTACTTTGACGATCTTCGTGTCACCCTCTACATAAACTACTTTCTTACCACCGACCTTTATGATCACGTCCTCGTCGCCTACATCTTCAATGATTGTTTGACCTGGAATGTAGACAATCATGCTTTGGGCTACGGGTCTAGTCAGATCCCACTCACCGACGCTTCCATCGGTGTACTTGTAGGAGCCTTTCATCTTCGTTCTGTCTTTGCTGAGCACGAATGTGGCTCGTCCTGAAGTGGAAGACCAGGGTTCGAGAAAATCGAACCAGAGTGTCCCCTTCTTGCGATTGTATACACCTTTAGTTATCTTGCCGATTTGTTTTTTCTGCTTGTCGTAAATCCAACGTCCGGTTATTGCTTCTGTGCCATCCGGTTTGGTGCCGGCATATTTGATAATTGTCTTGCCATACGACGAGTCCCATTTGCCAAGTGCCTCGAAGCTTTGTGCCCAACTAGGACTCGAGAACATCAACGTCATCGCCAGGCAGGAAATCAGGCTTGCGCACCACAATTCAAGATTCCGGTTCTTCGACTTGAACAACGCACTATTCATGTCTGGATTATTCATCGAGCCGCCTCCCTCTCTAAAATATAGAAAATGTCGCCACTTACGACATCCGTTACGACTCGGCTCTGAAATTACCCGAATCGATATTCGATGATGGTACAGGAATAATATTGAGATTGCATGAAAGACAATTGAAAGAAAACAAGTAGCGATGTTGGGGTGAGTCTGAGTCGGGATGCACCAAGTTGTCGGTACCATCCACCCGCTCAATGTCCCGTAGAAAGGAAACTCCACTCGCCTATCGGCTTGATGCTGTGCGAACCCGATAGGCCTGAAACTCCATCAGTGTGATGTGGCCGCTGACGAAAAATGGGCACACTCTAGTCCGAGTCTCGTTAGTCTTCGCCTTTCAATGCGACAGATGGATAGTCAACTAAGACGACCTTTGCTGCTCCGTTCTTACCGCGTATGATGCCTACCTGATCACCCGCGTAATCGCCGTCTTTGAATTTATAACCGCCTTCTTTCATCTGCCTCTTAAATGTACGCCACTCAGCGCTTCCGGTATCAACGGTTCCCATCTCGACCATTGGTTGCCGGTATACTACTGCCTCTCCACCGTCGGGAAGGCTGATTGTCTCGGGCTCTCCCTTGATGGGTGCATCGAAGCTGCGTCTTCCCCAATCCGAGTTCCAATCCCCACCGCGTAATTGGTCAGTACGAGTGATTTTGATGACGTCACCATCAGTGGTGCGGAATGCGACGGAATCATAGCCGATGCCGACTAGTTCGGTCACTTTTATTCCACTATCTCTGAGCGCTTCGGCGTAAGCCTTGATCTTGTGGTAACGAATGCAATCTTCCGCGTCGCCAGTGGCCTCGAAGTGTTCATGTGGAAGTTTAGTAGATCCAGCCTCTGCTGCCGCCTTGTTCTTCAGAACCGCCAACAATGCTTCTCTGATTCCGAGTCCTTCTTTATCTGCGCCTTTGCCCGCTCTTGCGCGGTCCGGTGCTGCATCCGTACTCTCTACAGGAGCAGCTGCGGCTTGCCGTCGTTTCACCTGATCTATGACCGCTTGTATGTCACGAGCTTTGAGAAATTCCTGCATTCCAAGCGTTCTGCACAATTCTGGATCCATTCCATCTCTACTTACTCTCAGGATCTCATCTACAAGGGCTCCCTTTGTTTTGTGGTCTCGCATTTTTTCGAGCGTTGTTCGAATCTCTTCCGGCAAAGATCTCATAACCGCGGGGAGATCCACTTCTGGGCGCCTGGCAGACGGATCTACTGACAGTCGGTCTGGCTCATGCGCTTTTCTGCCGCTTCCAACGGTCTCACCAGCACCACCGGCGGTGGACCCAGGTTTCGCTCTGCTGCTGCCGTCTGCGGTGGCTCCTGTCTCGAGCGGGGTCCGTTTGAACGCGGGAAATACATCTCGCTCGAGTTTGCGCCACAACTCGGGGAAGTTGCTCAATTCCTGGGCTCGGATCTCCCCTACTGTGTTTCTCAGCAAAGTTTCCAAGGATTCGTGCGGCTTCCCTTGGCTGGCAAGCGTCTCTCTGCGCAGATATGCTTTGAACAAATCTGCCACTACTTCATCTTCTGACATTCGGTGGGCTCTGGCTACTTCGTATTTGCCGTCCAAATCGCCTGAAGGATCGAGTCGATCTTTACCCATGTGATATTTATCGTTTACTTCATCTCTCAAACCAGGAACATGTCTTTCCATAAAGTCATTAAGATGAGTGCGTGTTATGTCTTTAAGCGCTCCGTCTGTTCGTTTTTTAGCTAGTGTCTCCACGCTTGCCAGATTTTCTTGGAACGAGCGGAAGGCATTTTCAACGCACTTTCTGAAGGAACCGGGAATGGTGCTGTCCGTAGCTGGGTTGTATCCTTCTCCGGCAAAGCTACGATAAAGTTGATACTTTCTAAGCTGTTCACCTGTCAGTTTAGTGGTATCCATAGTGGCAGGGTTGAGTCCTTCTTCTCTGGCAAAGAGCGCGTCCACGAGTGCCTCTCGTGCTTTCTGTGTATTCGTTTTCGCCAGATCCTCATAGGCTTTGCGAAACTCCGGCGAGCTGCCACCATGCTCAGCAAACGTCTTGCGCAGCGCCTTCCCGTCATCAGGCGTATGTGAAGCCTGGAACCGTTCTTTCGCGCCGGTTTGTGTGGAGAAATCGCTGAACAACGTGGAGCGTAAGTGCTCGTAGGTTTTGGCGAAGTGCTTCATTACGTCGGCTCTGTCGCGATCTCTTACCTGACCGACCAGCTCATCGAATGTAGGGGCAGGTTTTCCGGCTGCCACCGCTCTTTGTTCGATTCGGTACAGGGCGAACATTTCTGCCAGTAGTTCTGATCTGCTGGCATAGTAATGAGCGAGTCCTGTGTTCTCGCCTTTTGCGACAGGATTTTCGAGGATCGATTTTACCAGTCCGTCGGCTTTACCCAGAGGCATTTTGTCGCCCAATCTGCTTGCCTTGTCATACAATGCTTCGCCTGCTCGTTTGACTTCGCCTGCCCATATTTCATTCAGCTTCAGGTGGTTAGGAGACATCGGGTCGATTTTGAAGTCCAAAAGATGCCCTGACTCGTGATCGAAAGTCATCAGATAGTGATGCTGATCTTCAGCTCTGCTTTTGATCATTACGGTACCGTCAGGGTTGGCGCTCCCCAGCGCGTAACGTCTGAGGCTGAACGACAGCTCGTCTGGTTTGATACCATTTTCGAGTGCTCTGGCTATAATGGCATCAACTTGATGCTTAGTAACAGAGCCGCCTTCCTCTACCGATACTTTTATTCGGCTGCCGTCTGTTCCCGTGACAATATGCACTCCCGGCGGCAACGTGTCGCGCTCAACAGCAAAAGCGACCTTCAACGCACGAAATTCGGTATCTACGTGCAGTTTCTTTCGTTCTTCATTTACTCGTCGGCGAGCGGCGTCGATCTGATCTTCGTTGGCGGTGCCAGGCTTTTCCATCAGTTCTGCCAGCGCCCGCTGCGCTTCCATAAACGGTTTGGACTTTTCCGCAAGGCGCTCAATTACGTCATCCAGGCGCTTGCGTGAATGCTCATCAGTAGTTGCTGACCTGATTGCGTCCAATTCCTTTTCTGCAGCCGCCAGCTTTTTATTTACTGTCTCGAGCTCTGAGTGATTCTTTGCATCTCCGGAAAGCGCAGCTTTCTGACCCTTCAAGGTGGCGATCTCTTGATGCATTTTCAATGCCTCGACAAGACTGGGTTCTCCCAGTGTCAGCATGGCGGTGACATCTCGCTCGACCCGAGCCGCGAGCGGATCTTTGCAGTCTTTCAGAGCCTCTAAACCTTTTCTGATTGCGCTCAGATCACTGGTCGGATCGTCTCCTCTTCGTCCAAGGGCGTAGTCGTGCATGTTTCTTTCTGCAACACCTTTGGCGATGAGCTTTTCTGCCAGATCCTTCAGCTTTTCGCGTTTGCCTTCCAGCTCGATTCTGTCTATCCACTCTAGCGGATTGCGAGCGGCACCATCGACGTGCGTGCTGTCCGTGCGACCGGGTACGGACAACCTCTCACTTGGCTTGCCAAATTCTCGTACGAAGTCTGCATGAACATCACCGTGTCGTAGAGTGAAACCGCTTTCAGTCATTGTGATCTTAGCGCCACCAGCTTTGAGGTCACGGATGAACTCTGCTTCTTGTGCTCGGGTCTCGACTGTAAATCTCACTTCCGGACGAGGAGCCGTCCGAGTACCGTCGACTTTAGGGGGCCTTAAGGCTTTCCCCATCTGCATTCTTAAATCAATATTTCTATGAGCGGCGCTCATGCCGATATTCCAGAGAGTGGCGCCAATTGAAGTCTCGAGACCGGCGCTTACTGACTTGATTAGTTTTGCAGCAGGATGGTCTCCATCACCTACTTTGTCCGCCGCAATCTCGATTCCCGCGCGACCCAGATGGTCGAAGAGTATAAACCCACTCTGCGACATGAGCTCTTTGCCGAATCCGTATAGGAAGTTTGTCACTGTGGGTTTTAGACCGGCATGCTGTAGAGGTCTGATGGCCTCTTCCATAATTCGCACCATCTGTTTGTTGTGCGCTCGAATCGCTTCTTTCACCGCCGGATTGCGCCCGGCAAGCTCTGCGAAGATTTTTCCACCCAGAACACCGCCTAGCTCCGAGCCCATGTAACCTGTGAGTGTGCCGAGACCTACCTCCTCGCCCAATTTAACACCCACGTCCCAAAATGGATCCATGTAGCGTTTGCTGCCGTCGATTTCCTCTATCTTCTTTCCTCTGGCACAATCGCCAATCAGCGATCCGTTGTCACGAAGACCGGCGCGATATTGCAGCTCTCGTATTCCTTCTGAGGCTGCGGTTCCGACTACGGCACCAAGGGCTGCCACTACTATCGGTGATGCCGCTCCGAAGGTTAGTGCCATCGCCGCTGCAGATACAACTATTGTCACGCCGAGAACAACCCCGTCGGTTGCTGCCCACTTCTGAAGCGTATCGGCGGTGAATTCGGGCTTCTCGATTGCCTCGAATAACTCGTCCAGGCGCATACGCCCGCTCTTCGTCGCCTGCGCGATCTGCATTCCAAGAGCAATGTATTCTTGATTCAGCGCGCTCAGCTTGTCTGTCTCGCTGAAGTGCTTGGGAAACGGTCCGAATTGATCGATCGAAGTCTTATCACCCTTCTCGTATGGAATAGCCTTTATTCCGGTTACTCCGCCGACAGTGTGTTGGTTGGTGAGGAATCGCTTGATGTTGCCGAAACGCTGTTCCATGGCGGGCAGTTTTGTGCCTAGATCCAGCTTCTCTTCTTTGTCTACCAGCTGCAACATGCCACTGATGGCAGTGACTCGATTGGCCAGCTCTTTGCGCAGCTCGGGATTGGTGATACCATCGGCGCCGGTGGCAGCAAGCTGTTTCTTTATGTCATCTCGAATCTTGCGGGCTTCAGCAATGTCCTCGGGACTGAGTTTACCTAATGCCTCTTTGATTGCTTCGGCATTTCGCTTTGCATCGGCAATGAGAGTGTCATGTTTTGTTCCTTTTGCGTGTGCTTCGATTGATAGAAGCGACATGTGCTCCTCGATTGTGTGCACCGTTCCCTGAAGCTTACGAAGAACGGGGGCATGATCGATGGCGTTAAGTGCGTTTCTGGTGATCGCTGCTCGATCAGCGAACTCTCGTCCTGGTGAGGCCTCACGAAGACTTCGAAGCAGTTTCAATGCTAGCTCTGGTCCTTCCACGGTTCCGCCGACCGGCATCTTCGGCAACTCTTTGAACTGTGTCAAACCACGCGCATGCATTCGACCGAAGAGAGAGCCCTGCCCTTTTTCATGAATTTCGGCATGGATAGCCGGCGCATATTGCTTGAGCTGCTCTCCGTATCTGTCATAGAGTGCGAGTGCAAGCAAGTCGGCTTCGTTGCGTTCTCCCTTGCCTGCTAGCTCGGAGTATTTAGCTACGTCCAAAGCCAATCTAACTCGATCGAGCTCCAATGCGGTACGCCCTGATTGGTCTGATTTGTCAGCCAGGCGAATCCGACTTTCCTTTACTCCGTCAATTGCCCGAGCTTGTTCGCCGGCGTGAGGTCGAGAAACCTCGAGACCGGTAGTGGCGCGATCGATAATTCCGTAGCTGGAAATCTGCACGTACCATGCGGCCAGGTCCAGAAGCCTTGTCATGCCCAAGGCCTTGTTGGCATTTTTTTCCAAACCCGACAGTCTGCCGTCGACAGCTCCCCTGGCCAGACCCAGGTCCATGCGGGCAAAGTCGTCCATTTTGTGTGCGGATAGATAGGCCTTCAGAACTCGCTCCTGCAATGGTGGCTTGCCCATGAGAAACTTCATCGGAGAGTCCTGAGCATCGAGCGATCCATCTGCCATCATCATCAGTGCTCGCATCGGATCAACCGGTCGATCTGTCTGTCTCAGTCTGGACCGAACGTCTTCCGGAAGGGCGTTGAATGTTGCTGCATCAATCGACGTTCCTGAAAGGTCGCGAGCAACTCGCCCAGCGGGCCATTTATCCCTGCTGCCGGTCAGGGCTTCCCTCAGATCCTCAGGCAGTTTGTTGAACATCTCGGCATTGAGCTCCGCACCCCGCAGAGAAACTGGTCCACGTGCGGGCTGCTCGATACCGGTGAGCAGGCGGCGTGCAGCCTCGGGGAGAGCATTGAATGTAGTGGCGTCGATCTTGGCATGCTCGGGCTTGGGAGTGAAGCGTTGGCCGGCGGAGAGAGTAATGGTTTCACCACCATTCAACTTCTTGCGAAGTGCTTCCGGTAGCGAATTGAACGTGCCTGCGTCCATCGATCTACCTTTAAGATCGAGAGAGCGCCCAGCTTCAAGCAGTTTGGACGCACCAGTTATGGTGCGACGAACATCTTCAGGAAGCTTATTGAAGGTGTCGGCATCGAGGGAGAAGCGGGAAAGATCCGGTAGGCGTTCACCTTCGAATAATGCGTCTTTTTTTCCACTCAGGCTCGTTCTCAGAGAAGCTGAAAGTGAGTTGAACTCGGAAGCGTCCAGGCTCTTACTGCCCTCTACTTTGAACGACAAGGGGACCAGGGGACGAACATCCGCAGAGCCGGTGATCTTCTCGCGAAGAGCCGACGGCAACAGGTTAATAACCTCGCGAGGGATTTGTCTGCCGGTCAAGTCAAATTTGTCTGATTCGTTGAGAGGCTTACTGGATCCCGATAATCTTCTGCGCAAGTCCTCCGAAAGCTGGTTGAACTCCGAACTGTCCAGACTTTTCTTTCCGACTACTTTTATTAATGAGTTGTCCACTGGAAGGATGCTTGGAGAGCCAGTGATCTTGGCGCGAAGATCGGGGGGCATAAGGTTGAGAACCTCGTGCGGAATCCGTTTGCCTGTCAACTCAAACTTGTCGGCTTCTCTGAGAGGCTTGTCGGAACCGGAGAGCAGTTTACGTAGCTCAGAAGGCAAGGCGTTGAAAGTGTGAGCATCGAGTGCGCCAGAGACAGAAGTCTTCGCGGGCTGCTTCAGGAATCGGCTGTCTCCCTCATTTAACGCCCCACGAAGATCCGCTGGCAAGCGATTGAAGTCGACGGCGCTCAGTTTCACATCCTTCTCTATCACGATTCGCTCGTTCGGTTTGAGCGTCCTATCACCAACGATCGCTTTACGTACATCTTCCGGCAGCGCTGCCAAAATCCGCTGGTCTACCTTTTTGCCTTTGAGGCTCAGTTCTTCTCCGACTTCCAGTTTGTCACTCGATCCGCTCATCTTTGCTCTAACTTCTGGAGGCAGCGCATTGAACAGATGGAGAGCATCAACTACTTGCTGGACTTTTTCTGCTCCATACTTGGTGACAGCGCGTTCTGTCAATCTAGCCAGGGCAGAGTCGCTA
>CAYTDR010000033.1:0-18670 GCA_964436185.1 uncultured Candidatus Obscuribacterales bacterium
CACAAGTATCTTAGTCATCGTTGCAACTCAGAGTCCTGTCAAACCTAGTCATACCCTATCATGTCGTTTTTATCTCGACTGCTAACGTGTCTTATCTAGGGAGCTATGCCCGCTCGAGTTACATTAGCGTTGTCGGAGTTTGACAGTGTCAACAGGCATCGACCAGGTTTTGAAGTTCTGTCTGATATCACACCGACACCTGTGCATTTCCGCAAAGTTTATTCTATCCGTCCAGATTTTTTTGACAGAGTATATAGACCGATACTCCACTCTGAAGCATCTCTCAATTTTCTTCGGCGACAGAGGCACTGGCATTGTTGGCTCGAGCCACAGAAGCTCGATGGCGTTTATTCGATTCAAAGTTTTCACGTAGTTACAGCCTCATCATCTGTCTATCTTGCTCATTTTGTCAGGCAAGAAGGCGATGCTGTTTTTTTCGCAAGGACGTTAGTGCTCTATGACCTTTATTGAATTTCCCCAGGATGTCGAAGATGAATTCGATCCTCAAGACAAAGATGCAGCTGAGCGACTCTCATCCGAAGCCGCTGGAGTTGTTGGAAGAATGGCTCCTTTCCCGTCAGCTCTCTCTACTTTAAGTTGTCTTCCATCTTTGCAATTGGATGAAGGTTCTGCGTTGCCAGGCCGGCGAGAAGGTGAAAGTGAGCGAGACTATGTGACCCGCGTCTTCGGCGTTCACGTGATGGAGATCAGGCATGGGCATAACGTGACCTGGGGAGTTTATCGCAACAATGCACTTGTATTCGAAAGCGCCGATAGCGACCTGGTTTCGCAGCTTCGGCGGCATGGAGTGCATCCTTCTAATGCGCTGTTTGGTAGCGGCGAGCATCGCGAGGTCAACTATCTGGACTATGTTCGCAACCTCTGTGGACAGCATGTTGTTAGTGTTCGCCAGGGGTCTCGTCAAAGCTACCAAACCGTCGTCGGGGATCGAGTAATAGAAGTGGAATCTTTTGCAGACTTGCAGCGTGAGCTGGAAGCCGCAGGTATCGCTGCCAATCCGCGAATCGAGACAAACCAACCTCTCGTTGTTCTCTTGCCGAACGGCAATTCGAGGGTCCACTTTCCGGACCGCTCTACTGTCACAGTCGATGGCAGCAGGCAAGTAGTATCGGTTCGTGATAGTCGGGGAAATGACTTCAGGAGAGTGCCCGGCGCTGCGCAGGAATCATGGGAAAGCCCATTGGGCACCTGGAATGGTAGTTTCAGATTTGAACAGGGTACTGTGTCGTTTGCGTTCCGCGATAATAATGCGGGGCGTGCACAGATAAGTATGAATGGACGAGGAAGGATTGAAGAGTCCTTCAGCGATGGTGCGCGAGCCGTCTATAGTAACGGCCGTCTCCTATCGTTTAGCGATCGCAATGGCAGTATCACTCTCGAGACATCCGGATCTACTCTGAACGCAGTAACATTGCGAGCTCCTGGAGATGCTCAAGGTCGAAGATTCACCGCAGAACGCAACGGATCCTTCACCGCTGATGGTGCAACCCAACGCGATCTGGCTAACGCGCACACCCGATTGGCAGAGATTCAAGAACGACTAGGACTTGGTTCCGATGCCCTGAGACAGCGGGTGCTGGCGGCGACGCGAATGGAGAATCTTTACACTCCGGGCGATACCACGGTCGCCACTTACCACGATCACGTAGTGCGATTGGCAAATGCAAACGGACAGGGGAATGTCGGTCGTTTGCATCTGGCTGAGGCGCAAGAGGTCCGTCGTGTCGCGTCTTACCTGGACGAGTTAGGACGCGCCAGTGATCCTGCCGCTACTACTGCGATAATTCTCAGGCGCCTCCCGCAGCAGATCCGGTTGGATTCCGAAGGAAATCGGCTGTACCTAGGTACCAGCAACTTTCTTACCCTCTTGCAAGCTATACCTGGGTTTAGAACTAGCGAGCTCAGCTCTCTCTCTGGGGAACGAGCACTCACCATTGACGATGATCGTATTCGACTTAGCGGTCGAGGCACAATTGTGGTGCCCACTGGGGGCGCACAAAACCTGACGATATCGTTGGACGATCTGTCAGGCAGAATGCGTCTCGATCCCAGGGACAACAATAGGATTCTTCTTTCCGATATCTCTGGTTTGAGCGCTAGTCAAATGGGCGCCGACATCGATATTCGAGAGATGTCCTTCGCGCTGCGCTCAGACGATCAAGGTAACATGACCTTGATTGTCACACCAGGTCGATTGGAAGGACGACGGCAGCTTAACCCGAATGGACAACCCTCTGCAGCGCAGAATTTTAATCAGCTTGCCGCCGGTTTCGCCAGTACTCAAGTTAGGCCAATCGAGCTCCCTATAGGCAATAGCGACGACAGTCCGATACCTCAGTTGTTCAGCGAGTTCCGTCGCTGGGCGGAAGGCAGAGAGCCTCGCGATGCCCGACGGTTGGCTGAAACCATTAGTGGAATGTATGTTGATCCTGCGTTGGCAGGCATCTTTGGCGGAATTCGAGGAGTCGAAAGAAACGGGGAGCAAATTACAATTCGGTCGACCGGTAGCGATGCTCATAACCTCGGTGGTTTGCCGATCAATTGGGATCAGACGGTACGCGCGCGTCTACGGTTGGAAGGAAACCGCATGTCCCTCACCAACATAGAGGGAATCCGAATAAGAATGCCGGTGCCATCGGATGTGGCGTCATCGATCGGAATGAACAATCCAATCGAAATAAGCATCACCGAACTCTCTCTTAGTGATCCGGATCGAGACGGCAATCGCACGGCAACTATGAGAACCTCCGGCGTTCTGGAATCCATTTCGATCAAGGTCGGCCCTCAAATGCAGCCGGTCACCGATCGCAATGGCAACACGCAGCTCAATGCACTGCTCAACCAGGGTGGTCGTATTCCTCTGGAGTTGACTTTCAATCCACAACAGATTGCGGCCGGCGATCCTGCCCGAATCGATTTCCGACTGGTGGTGAGAGAGAACCATCAGAACAACGCTCGTGCAGTCGAGGGCCTCCTCGGTTGCGAGCTAAACGAGACCTTGCGAGGTGTTCTCAATGGAGTCGAGAGTATTGAACGCCGGGGAACCACTGTGACGATCCGGCGGAGAGCAGCTACAACTCTGGAGCTTGGCGGATTGTCAGTTACCACTGGTCGTGAAGTGTCGTTCCGGTTGAACCCACGAGCCAATGGAGCCGTAGAGATCTCAAACATCGCAGGGGTGAACATCACATCATTGCCTGGATTCGCAAACAGCATTTATAGTTCTCGGTTGCCTATTCCTATCGAATCAGTCAGTCTCGGTGCTCCGAATGCTGCAGGCGAGCGCAGGCTGTCATTTACTGGTTCTGGCGCGATTAGAGAAGCGGTGGCTCGGTTGGATAGAAACATGACACCACAGGAGATACTGGTCGAAGTTGTAAATCCAGTCCAGGCATTCATTGATTCGGCTCCCAATACGCGGGGTCGGGATGCCGCAATTCAAAATGTGCGGGACCGTCTGCGCGGCACGAATACTTACGTGATAAGAGTCTCCAGCAACGGCACTGTCGATTATGGCGGATTGGGAACACTGAGCAGTATGTTTTCCAACGCGGGAGACTTTCTTTCCTTCGAGGGATTTCTTGCTACTGGAATCGGCGCTGTTACCGGTGATCGAAACGCCATTCCCAATGCTGCGATACGAACCTGGAATACGATACAAATGGGAGCATGGGGACGATGATACTGATTGTAGTGGCGGTACGTTTTAAGCAATGGTTGACTCTTAATCGTGTTGTCACCGCTATCGAGTAAATGGCTCGGCTATTCGGAAGATCGGTGAGTAACCCGGCGGAGTCTGATTTGAGAGCAGAGGAAGGGCGGCGCAAAAGCGTCGCCCTTCTGCGATATTGAGCCTGGGATATGCTGAGGGAGCAAGAGTATCCTCGCTGGCGGTTTTCAAGTGCGGCAAGTTGTAGCGCAGGCGCCGTATAACAGTCGATGCCAAGAAAAAAGTTTTACTTTCGATATTGTGCTAAAAGTCTCAAAAACGCGTCTATTATAGATGAACAGGGAATATATTTAGGTGTTGATCGCTCCCTGGCGGGTTCCTTCGCAAAGGTTTGAGAATGGACGGTAGGACTGGCGTTGCCAGCAATTCACAATCCACCCAGGCGGAGGACCCTTCGATCGTCGTCGAGGATCAGGCTGAAGAGCGCGAGGATGATGCCTCTTCAACGTCGGACAATTTGTCGCTCGAAGGTGATGATGACGACGAGAATGCGCGGCTGAATCTCGGCAATGACGCCGGCGAACTCATGGAGCAAGGGAATGGAACTCAGCCAGTTCGGGGCGGAGCGTCGGGATACAGGCTGCCCGACCTGCTGGTGGGAGATGAGACGCCGGGTTTACCCGATGCAGATTGCGATGGCACCGAATGCGGTGACGGAGAAGGTGCGGACGATGATGCTGGAGCTGACGCCCCAGTCACGCCAAGCGAGAAAGAACGACTGGCAGCGTTTGACAAAGAGTTCAAATCTCGACTTTCTGCATTTGATACTGCCATTGATACCGAATCTTTGCTGGTCGACCAGGTTACGTTAGCTCGCTATGAACTGCAGGCCAGAACGCTTCGCTCACTTGAGCAGGAGGGGCGGCGCGCCGGCCGACCTGAAGGCACGGATACTCAGACAGCTGAAAATGGACAGTCCGCTCCCGCCGTTCCGAGACCAGGCGAAGATGCGAGCACTGCCAGAGTAGAGAAAGCGCATGAATCAACAGCCGAAACGGGCGATCAACGACCTCCGGCTCATTCGCCGGACAGGTTGGTTTCACTTCTGGCAAATCGAGCCGTCTTTCTCATTTCGAGCGGGCAGGACGAAAGCATAAACGATGGCGAGCTCGAGCTTGTTCGTCTGGTCAAGCAGTACCCAGCATTGCAACTCAACCAGGACTTTTGCAACCTGATTATCAGCGGCTATGCCGAAATGTCTACTGCTCGAGAGTTGCGTGGGCTGTCGCCATGGACAACTAAGTTGCAGCTGGATGAGGTTGCCGGCAAGTCCGAGCAGGCGTCGCCTGCCGATGCAGCGGTTAATCCTCGGCTACTGCTTGAAAAAGCCACCAGTACTTTCTTCGAAGAAGGTATTAAGGCGGCGTCTCCACAGTTCCAGAGAGCCATCGAAAGCCAGGAGCGGATGGTCCGCATCGGGGACCGTGAGCGGCTGAAATTATTCATTGAAGGACTGTCTCAGGATGCTCAGATTGCCAATGGAATGCGCAAAGGCGAAGATATGGATGCGTTGATGGAACGGCGCGCCGAACAGACTGCAGCGGAGCAAAGCAGCGCAAATGTAGCTGTCGATGCTCAGGCACAAGCCACGTCCTTCCGCATCAACTTTGATTTCGCCAGAATCGCCAGTGGCGACCTGGAGCAATTGAGGTCGGCATCGCAAGACCTGGAGCAAATCCTCAAGACCGACCCGTCGATAGCGGCGAATCCTCAATTTCAGGAAAACCTGAAGAATGCCTATAAGGCTCAAGCAGCTCAAAGCCGGCCAGTGGATAGTACCACCAGCGATGCTGGTTCCGCTCCCGGCACTGCTGAGGTGCCCTTGGTCACTCCTGCTTTCAAGGAGCTGGAACTCACCGCTGAGTACAGAACAAAAGAGATCGACGATGAACAACAAGGGGGACAATATTTTTCGGATACTGCGACCAACTTCACCCTGGCGGCCCTCGGGCTCGGCCTGACCGCGCAACAGATTGCGCGCACCATAAGCCGCTACCATCAAGCTAATGTTACGAGAGAGGCCGTTCGTTCTGCCGGTGAAGTACGGCCGATTGCTGGGCTCGCAGCCGGTACCATGGTTGAACGCCCACTCGGAGAGGGAGTTGGCCGATTTGAAATTCGTGGCGAGACCAGGGACGGACGAGTCCTGTTGTCCAGTCAGCCGGCGAGCAGCGAAGCGGAGACTGAATTCAAAACTATATCAGAGCGCGCCGCTGCTGCTAGAGCGTCCACAGCGGAACGTCCACCAAGTGCTGAGCGTCCTGCTGAGACCGTCCCTCGCGAAGGAGAAAGAGAGCGAGCTGAAAGCGCCGAAGGAACTCGCGCAGAGGCTCCAGCCGGTGAGTCGCTTCTTACGGCCAAAGATATAGAAGCTTACTTGAAGAACGTGAGCAAATATGTGGGTGGTTCACAGGCAGTTGATCCGGCGGATCTTCTTTCAGTCATCAAACAGGATGCAGCGTATCTGCTGGAAGGAGTTGCCGGCAGGCAGAACCGTCATCTTTTGAGAACCTCCGGATTGCTTCGATTCGCTAATGTTACGGCGGCCGATTTGCCCGCAGGCGAATCGCGACTGGTCATATCCGAAATGCGTGAAGGTGAACTCAGACCAATTCAGCCAACAGGCTTTGCTAATGGAAAGTTTCTCGTCAAGGAAGGTGAGTCCATCAGAGAAATACCGGCCGAGCTCTGTCAAACCGAGATTCAGATCGGACGAGACACTGACGTTGAAAGTGCCTCTCGTGAGATTCTCACTCGTTTTGCCGAGGTTGTGGAAATCGTCGATCGAGGCAGCCTGGGGCAGAACGCCGAGGGATCGAGATTGGCCGCGAACTTGTCCAGTTTGAGAGATACCTTTGCTGGTGCCTTGGTGGAGAGAGACCAACAACGGTTGGCCGATGCTGATGTTGTCGCCTTCGGCCGAAGGGAGGGAACTTTCAGAATGGCGACGGAGGTCGGCTATGGAATCACTAAATACGGTATTACAATCGCTGGCGAAACGATCTCACATAGGAGATTGGTAGAACGGGCAGTTGAGGAGTTACAGAAAGAGAAGGCGGCCCTGGAGAAGGTGGCAGGAAAGGAGGCCGAGCTCAAACGAGTGCAAGAAGAACTGGCTCGCTACGAACGCATGAATGCCGACATGGCAGCAGGTAAGCCAGTCGATATGACGGAAATGCTTGAGGTCGTACGACAAGGCATGCCGCGAGAGTTGAAAGAGATTCGTGACCGCAGAAGGCCTGGCGAAACGGGCCCGGGCGAAAGTCTTGTCAGCAGAGGTTTAGCGAAGGGGGGCACGTGGGCTCTGACGATATCGATCGTTGCCGGACTGGTCGTGGATCGCGAAGCGCAAGTCACCCGCCAGCGAATGAATCTTACCTATGCCCCAACGGGCGTGCATTAACGGAGGAATGTTTTTACTTGAATGTTTTGAAACTGATGTATTGCATGAGATGTAACTTGTAAATTTATGGGCGAACCAGGACCAGGCTCCACTTCTAATCAAAATTCTGATTCTCAACCGCCGGATGAGATAGAGCTTCCAGTCATCAACTTGGATGACGATGCTGATGAACGCGATTCGAACGAGGGCTCGTCGGATTCTGCTTCCGCTGGCTCGGATTCCGGAAGTGATGGCTATTCTGAGGAAGATCGCGTGGGTCAGGCGTTAGAAGCAGACGCGAACGGATTCGACTCGGATTTAACTTTCGGTGTCGGGAATCGGAGACAGCAGGAACTGCTTGAAGGGCTAGGACTTGGCGGGCTGAGCTTCATGAGCGAAGCGGAGACCCGTCCTGTTTCTGCTAGTTTCAATCTCGAGCTCGATTTATCACTCGAATTCGATGAAGTGTCCCGCGATCAGATTCCGGCGCTGTTTGCAAGATTGGAGCGCGAGATTGGTGGTATTGGTAGCGGACCGCCGAAACCTGCATCAGATACGCCACTAGTTTCGCCTGATGAGCTAGCGGAAATTGGAATTGTTCTCTCCGGGCCTGATCCGCAAACTGGATCGCCACCGGCTTCACCAGTGCCAGAGGTAATTGGGCAAGATCGTCCGGCTCCTGCAGGATCGCCACCGCCACCAGTGCCTGAGGTAATGGGGCAAGATCGTCCGGCTCCTGCAGGTTCGCCACCGTCAGCGCCTGAGGTAATCGGACAAGAGCGCCCGGCTCCGGCTGGGAGACCGCGGAAGACTGGTTCTGATCGCACTGCGACCCCGCGCGACGCTGCTGACGCTCCGCTGCGAGATGTCCCTGCGGTGCCGACGGCGCCATCGGAGTATGCCGACGGAATCAGCTCTGCAATTAATCGATTGAGAAGTCATGCTCTCGTGCTTGGCGCCGACCATCCGGAGCGCAAGCTAGTTATGCGGGACCTCGTAGAGTCCTTCGAATATCCGCGCACCTACGCAGAAAAGCTGGCAGCCGCGCGGGGATTGATCAGTCTAGCCAGAGATGCAAACGGAGGAAAGCTGCCTGATGACCTTATACAGCGGGATGTAATTTCGCAGGAGCGTAAGCATTTTGTTCCGGCCACGGGGGGACGAGGTCCGTCCGTTCCGGCGCATTGGGTTATAGATGAACGTGAGCATCACACGCTGAGGATGCTTAAGAGCGATGAAGTTCAGCGCTTTCTCGACAACAATGCCGAATCCCTCGAGTCTACGACACGCACGCTCATGCAGGCGAGTGACAAGAGTTCGCCTGAGTACGAGGGCAATCGTCAGCGTCACTTTCAGCACTTGGTCGAGGTCTTCCAGACGTTTGGCGACAACACGCCGGAGAAGCTTGCTGCTGCAAAGGGATTGCTGGAGCTCAGTAGAAAAAATGATGGCACCATACCCGATATCGTCGGAGAGCGAGCTGTTCACCATCAGGAAGAAACAAAAGATGATAATAGAAACGGACATAAGGTAGGAACTATCGTAACGCAGAACGCGTATACGGAGCATCAACAGATCCTCCGAGATACGCTCGAGCAGTACGTTTCCTCACGATCGGCAGGGTTAACAGACCAAACCAGACGGCTGCTGGAGAGTCCCGCGCCGGCTGCCGAAGAGGTATTAGACCAGACAACGAGATCGGTGGGCGTATTTCTGGACTCTCGGAGATCTGAGGACAGAGTGGCGGCGGCGGTCTCTCTCTTGAGGCTTGCCGACAATCATGCACATGAAGGGGAGAATGCAGGCGAGCAGTCGCCGACAATCCTTGGTTCCAGAAATGTCGATGTTCCAGCGCTGATCGAGAACGTTCCTCCGGTATTCAAAACAGGACCTCAGGGTCGCAGAACGGTCGAGACGCCAGGCTACCAGAGGGTAGCGAGAGAGGCGTATGTACGAACCGATGCAGTCACCAGGGATGATGCCATCGCCTATCTTCGCGGGCAGGGCGATTCGCCATCCACGCCTGCGCAGGCTCGACTATTGGCTGCCGATGCACTTAAGGAATTGGGCGAGTTAACAGAGGCGGAACACCGAAAAGTTCTCCAGTCGATTGTCTCGGACGCATCTGCTCCGGAAACCGTGTCCACCGTGGTTCGAGAGCGGCTGGGACTCTCCCAGGGAGAACGCGAGCAGATGCAGGCGGGCAGAGGGGCAGAGAGTCTCGAGCGGCAAGTCGACGTCATAAGGTTGAATCCCGCTGACAGTACTGCCATGGAGTTTGGGCGGACTCTATATAGACTGGCCAATTCGCAAGACCTGGAGGGAGTGGTACCACCCGCGAAGCTCGCCTTGATGGAAACCGAGCTGAAGAGCGGCCAGATGGGACCGGCTTCTCGTGAAGTCTACAACGCACTGGCTGCATACCTGAATGTAATGACTGGCAATCTTGCCAAGGTTCATCTTTCTCTGGGTAAGCTCCCGGAAGGCTGTCCTCTGGAGGTTGGGGAGTCGCGGAGCGGACGGCCTGAAGGTGATGAGTTGTTCCGCGCCAAGGTTCAATCAGGAGAGATTGGTCTCAATCTTCCACAGCTTGAGCCAGGTGAGAAGCCTGAGAACATGAACGAAGTCATGCAGCTTTTTGTCAAAGCCACCAAGTGGAATGACTTTGCCACGGAGCGGCTGAACGAGTCGATCTTCAAATGGGAAGTCGAAGACATGGATGCCGGCGTCGACTTGATCGATTCGACCGGTAATCTCGATGCTTGGCGATCGAGAGAAGACATGTCGCCTCAGGAGCTGAGAAGCTTCCATGCCTTGCGTAAGGATTGGTTGGAGACGGCGATGGAAGTGCGCAACTATGCCCATGCCATTCAGCGTTATCATAGAGCGACGGAGACCAGCAACAACAGCTTGAGGCTCAACAGTCTCTATCTGGATTACGGAGTTTTCCCGCTCACCGCTCTCCAGGACGGAAATTTCCCGGGTCATGTGGAGATGAAGGATGGAGAGATTGTCAGCCTGAAGCTTGACCTGCCTGAAACACTAGACGAAGCCGGGCGAGAAAAGATGAATCGCATGAAGGCCTGGTTGCGTGAAAATCACGAAGCCGTTGACCAGGTTTCCAGAGAGATCTCGGAAAGGGCAGGGCAGCCGCTCGTCTGGATGGACGTGCCGGCAGAGGGCAAAGATCCTGTTACTGGAGAAGAGTTCAACTATGTAGCCCTGCGTTTCAATTCGGAAGAGTTCACCCTCAAGCAGCCCGACGGCAGTCCGGTTCTGCTTGCCGATGGTACTCCAGACGTCCGCATTCGTGTGGAGACTTCAAGACAGAATCGCTATGCCACCGCGTTCTCGTATCACAAGCTGGGAGTGACGTATCCGGTTGGTAAAGTTCAAACCTCGGGCGCGGTAACGGTCAATGGCCAACCTGTCGATTTGCATAGTGAGGGCGGTGCCTTCTCCGAGGCTGGCATGTCGATTGGCTCATACAAAGATCCAACCGGCGACCTGCTTACCAGCGTCACTGGTGCTTCTGTCCATGTAGAGGGCGACACTGTTGAATCGAGCCATGCCCGCGTACGAATAAATCATGTCGGGCAGGTCTACATTAAAGATACTTCCAGTAGTGGCACGTATATAAACGGAGAACGAATCGGACCCGAATGGAGAGAAGTATTTCCCAGCGAAATGGGCAGTGTTACGCTGGGTCCACCAGCACCTGCAGTGATGATGAAAAGAAGCGAGTCCGGAGCACTCTCCATCAACGGACAAACTTTGCGACCAGGCACGATAAGCGGTATCAATGAGAAAGGTGAGGTTGTTTCAGGCAATCTCGAAGTTAAGCTCGGTGACAATGGAAAAGTACTAATAAGGAATATCGCGGCCAACGATGATGCCTTCGTCAATGGTGTGATTGTCGAAAAAGATCGGTGGGTGGAGATATCTCCTGCTGACAAAGTGACTCTCGGCGATCCGGAAGGGAAAGGCGAAGACGTTGCCGGAAGAGTAGAAATAGGCACAGACTCCAATGGAAAAATCACAGTCAATGGAAATGAGCTGTCCGGAGCACGTTCTGTTGTTGTCACCGAAGGTGGTGACGTCTTAGGCTATGACGGCGCTACAGCAGAAATTCCGGCGCTCATCGAGGTCAATGGCGCGGGCGAGGTCTTCATTCGTAGCAGTGATGACAAGGACGTGTACATCAATGGCAAACCCATCAAGCCGGCCGAGTGGGTCAAGCTGGATCCTGCTGCCAACGTCTCTCTCGGTCCTCCGCCAGGCAAGCTCGATATCAAGGCCGATGTCAGATACTACCGTCCGAACGAATTTGCCAATGTGCAGTTAGATGGCGGTGCCGCAGTCATGCCGGCAAGTAAACTGGGTGCATTGAAATTGGACGCGCAGGCGTGGCAATATGGTGGCATCGCGGCCATGGCATTGCTGGATGTAGCGATGATTGTTTCGGGTGCAATTACGCTGAGAGCTGCATCAAAGGTTACGCTCGAAGTCGGCGCTGCCAAGGCCGGCGAAATGGCCGCCCAGCGAGCGTTGCAACGCATGTATATCCAGGGGATGAAGCAAATCGCTCTAGGTGCCACGGGATTCATGGGGCAAGGCATAGGGAACATGGGCGAGGGCGGCAAGTGGTTCATGAAGGCTCGCGGCCTGGTCATGGCGTACGACGTGATTATGCATGGCCCCGTCGGTGATATCAAGGGACTCTTCGGTGCCAAGGCTGCTGATCCGGCAAGCAAGTGGATGAATATGTACTTGTATGGTGCCGAAGCCGCTCCCACTGTAACAGGATGGCAGCGCTTCGTTCCGTTTGCAAATACAGCGAAACAGCTTCAGGAAGCATCCAAAGCCGGTACAGCCATGCGCTGGGGGGTGCATGAATTTGGCGTCCAGACCTTTTATTGGGCGAACCCTTACTTTCTTGGCGAGATTGCTCACAACCAGCTTCCGCTGATCGACCAGTGGTACTTCAACAAGCCTGATGTCGGAATGCTCCTGCAAGAAGGACTCGTGCTGCGGGGCGATGGATTCACCGAAGGCAAGCCGCCGGCACAGGCCTCCGTCGTTGACCGGGTAGCTCGTTTCATGGACCACAGCGCTCGCGGGGAGGTGCGCAGGACTAGAGAGCAATCGAGTGCAGTAGCAAGTTTTGGCACCGGCAGTGATGCCGATCCGATAAAGGGGTTAGAACAGATACCTGCTGACCTCGCGCCAGACGCCCCGCTGTCTGCTTTGATCGCGGCCCTTGGCGAGGAGAGAGTGAAAGAAGCAATCGCGGCAAGTGGTTCGCAAGAGGAGCTCACAAGACTGTGCAATCGAACACGCGAAGAATATAGAGAACGGCTCACTGGAAGTTACCTGGATGCTCCCACCGACCAGGAGCGGATCGTGGCCGCCAACGGACTGCTCACCTTAAACAGTCAGGCGCCGTTCCGGGATAACACGATTCTTGGCGTCAGAAGCAGGCACGGTGACGAGTTGCCGCAGCGGCTGAGTGTTCAGGATGTTCGTCAGTTCTTGGTCTCGCAAATCCCTGAGGCGATCGTTCCGACCGACAATAACGTCCAGCAAGCTCGACAAGAGCTCGATGCTCAATTGCGAGCGCGCACATCGATTGCCACAATGCTAGGCAGTGTCAATGCGGAAGTTCAAAAAATCGAGGCACTGCCGGCGGCGCAACATGCTCAACGAATGGAGGCACTGCGGGCGGAGCTAGGTCACGACTATCTGCTTGCCATGAATGCCGGAGACAAGACTGCCCAGCTGGCACTCGGGTTGAGCTTGTTATCGCTCGATCCTGATGGGCGGCTGCGACCGCTTGCCGAAGTGAGCATACCGGGTTCTCGTCCGGTGAGAATTATGAAGGAGCAGCTCCTTTCCTTCATCAACTCCAGGCTGCCGGAGGTGAGGAATACTTTTGACGTCGACCTGCCGGCATCGATTGCCACTGGACCGGCACTGAGACAGACTCTGTCGAAGCTCGCTGATTTTCCGGGTACGGATAATGCAGCCCTTTTCAATGTTCTCGTTAAAACCTTTGAGGACGAGACAAATCCGAACAGGCAGCTCGCTGCAGCCTTGCAATTGATCGGTTTGCACGAGAAGCACGGGGTACTGCCTGAAACGCTTGGCCGCTACACCAATGCCGAGGGTGAAACAGTCGAGCTGCCATCACACAAGGTCAGAGAGTTTGTGGAACAGGCGCATGCCAGGTTTATCCGAAGTGAGTTCGACAGCTATCTTCAAGGTATCGAAGACTTGGGTGCCGACGCTCGGGCGGAGGATGAGCAGTCTCTTGTCACGAGTATCAGATCCGCCCTTGCTGATCAGGATTCAATCGATAAAGCAAAGGTACAACTGTTCGATTTCTTCCGTAACAACGAGTTCAGCAACGAAGGTCGTGCGATAGCCGCGCTGGGATTGTTGATGCTGAGTACTGATCCCGCCAATGGTGCTATTCGAGGAAACATAATCAGTCGCGACAGCGACGAGGTTTCAGCCGAACAACTGAGACACGTCCTCGAGTCCAATCTTAAACATTTGACACCAGATACGCAGTCAGCCTTTAAAGAGCTGGCAAGCAGCGCAACGTTATCGGCAAGCCAGTTGCAAGAGTTCATTCAGTCGCATATGGACACCTTGCCGGCCAATGTTCGAACTGAATTGCGCGGTTTACAGGAGCTGAAGGCAGACGAGCTGGTGGCATACGCTCGAGAAAACATGCGCCATTTGAGCCCGGGACTGCGCTTAGCTTTCGGTGATATGCTCAATCGCATGGGCAAGCCTCCATTGTATGGAGATACGGTAATTTCCGACCTGGGCGGCGTGTTGCTTTCTGTCTCCCTTGACGATGCCACCCGCGGACAAAAGTTGCGTGCCATGATCGACGGGCACGGTCTCAGTCTGGCAAGTATTCTCGAACTGCAACAGTACGGCACGGAGCCGGCCCTTTCGAAGCTGCCGCGTGCTCAGGCGGATGCGATACGCGCCTCCCTCTTTGGGCGCGATTCATCAGCAATCAAGGATGGGCTCAAAAAGCTGATCGCTGATGCGGATCCTGATGTTAGAGCAGTTGCGCAGGCGATACTCGAGATCAATCGCCTTCCACAAGAAAGTCGGCGCAGAGAGATGACACGGGCATTGGCTGCCAGAGTCGAGGAATGTGCTGATACGCCCGGAGCATTTTATCATCAGTACTTTCTTGAAAAGGCTTCTGTGCTCTGGCGACCTGATCCGGCGAAACGCGCAGAGTTGGGTGTTGAGGCTGCATTCGCCGAACATGGAGAGGGAATCTACTCTCAACCTCCCTTCGATGCCCTCACCCGGTCGACAGAGACGGATCAGCTCATCGACGTCAGTCGGTCTCGCGAGGCGGAACTGGAACGAGCATTGGAGGCTGCTGCGGTCTTTGCCGAAAGCGGCAATGGAGCGCAGTTTGGATTCAGCAAGCGTGAGCTTGTCTACGTTTTCGCTGAGGCGTTCTCCGCCTCCAAGCCGAGTCTGGCTCTGCGCGCACTTGATCCGCTTCTGGCGAATTACCGCGGACTCTCGACGGCAACGGACGAGGCATCGCGCAGGGAGGATACCGAGTTAAGAGCGGACATTATCGAAGAGTTCAGGCAAGCGATCACGAACCACAACGATGATGTCCATTCTCCGGCTAATCGTCTCAAGCTTGAATTGCTCCGCAGGCTGCCCGAGATTTTCACCGCTCTGGGAGCGGATTTTGAACCTGCGGCCCGTTCTGCTTTGTTGGATGTCCTGCGATTGGAGGGCAACAGGCGAGAGCCGGAGGAGGTCCGGATTGCTGTTCTCGATGCGCTGAGCGCGACTGGATCGAACGATAGAGAAACAAGGCAGGTCCTCACGAGACTGCTGCTCGAAAGCCCCGATCCATCAGCTCGCGTCAGAGGTCAAGCTTTTGAGCTCATCAACCGATATCAGCCCATTGAAGTCAACGATTTGGCCAGACAGCTTCGTCTGGTGGAGACTGATCCTGAGGTGTTGAGAAAGCTCGAGTCAGAGGAACGCAGCAGCCGGCGCATCGATCCGGATTCCCAGTGGTATCGAGAGCAATACCGGGAAGCGCTTCAGAATTTGCTCGCCTCCAGCAATCGGTCGCTGGCAGATGCACCGGATATGATGCATAAATTCTATCCATATCTTGGTGATGCTGCCCTGTCGAACCGGGCTGACGAGCTGATGAAGGAGAGTAAGGAAGCCCCGATTGGCGAATTCTTCGTTGGCGACTTCGCCGATGCCAGCCAAAAGATACGACGCAAGTTTCTCGAACAGGCTCGCGCTGAAATGTTTACTAGTTTCCAGTCGGCCATAGGAGATGCCAGTCAGGCTGGCGAGAAGGGTGCGGCGGCCAGGCGGATTCTTACCTGGATAGTCATGTCGGATGCCAAAGAGTTCAGTCTCGTCGACCGCGAGCGAGTGGTGGAGATGGCTTCACGGGGTCTCTATCAAGCCGCGCAGAAAGGCAACGATGAGGTGAAGGCCGATGTGGCGCCGCTAGTGACGATGTCTCTGGCGACACAAGATCGTATGCCCTTCAATGCTCGTAAGAACCTGCTCTACGCCTTGACCTGGCTTACGCAGTCCGAGAAGGTTAGTAGAGAAGATGCCGGTCTGGCTGTTTTAGCAGGTCTCGAGCGCGTTTTGAATCGTGTACCTCGAATCGGCGACACTGCCGATATCAGCCCCGGTCATGATCCGCTGCCGTTAATCAACAGCGATGAAGAGTTGATGTCAGTTCTCAGGCGAGATGGTGCCGGCCGCATCACCGGAGTTGAGTATGCCGACGGAAGTCGAAGAAAGATCGAGTATGACGACAAAGGAAAACCTAACAAAGAGACGTTCGTCGCCAAGAACGGTCGTGACCAGGAAGTCTGGATAAGGCAAGGTGACACGGATCTCTGGTTTCAGAACTCTGATAAGGAGCAATCCCACCCGTGGCGAAGACCGCAGCCGTTCGACCCACAAACTGGCGCATTCAAATCCTTCAATCAGCACTATGATGAAAGTCATTCGCTGCAGCTCGAATTTCTCAACATTTATTCCGGTTTCAAAGGACCGGAAAGCATTCCGATTCTCGAGGCGCTCGCCGAAAACCGCCCTAAATTCGAGATCCTGCGGGAAAATGGACGAATCAAGTACGTAAGGTATCCGGATGGAAGCGAGCGTTCCGCCAAGTATGACGACAACGGAAATATTCGCGAAGAGACCTTCACGTCCAGCAGTGGAAAGTCGTATACCTATGCGCGGATGGGAACTTCCGACGTTTGGGTCAACCTTGCGGACAAGAAAGATACTCGTATTGGTGAGGCCAAATTTGATGTCCGGACAGGCCGATACTCGTTCTTCGACAGGTACGGCTCCGGTGAGGTGAGAACCGCTTCTGGTGCCAGAGTGGATTACGACAAGGGCACCATTCGTGCTGTCAACTATCCAAACGGCAGCTCGAGAGAGTTGATCGCCACACCCGGACAACCGCCCCAATATGTCTTCACCAATCCGAAGGGAGCAAAGGAAATTTGGGTCAACGAGCCCGGAACCGATAAATGGTTCCGTGACATCGATAAGACCAGGGAAGCGCCCTGGCAAGGCGCATTGGCGTTTGATGAAAGCGGTAATTTCATCCGCGAGTCGACAGCATCCGGCAGAACGGAGACGGTGGAGCCTGATGGCGGCACCTGGTTACGGGAAAATGGTGTCCTGGTGCACTCGACTCCGGGCGCAGGAGACAACAGTGCGCATGTCATGCCGCTCATCAGGCAGCGAGCCAGTCAGTTGCTTGCCGAAGTCAGAGACAGTACCTGGAAAGTGCGCGAAGAAGTGGCTGCTGAGCTTGCCGCTACTCCTCGCCCGGGTGCGACTGTGCAAGAGCTGTCGCAACAACTGCAGGCAACTCTCGATAATGAGAATGCCACCAGTCATGATGTCGTTCGGCAAACGTTCTTAACCGGACTGTCGGCACCAATAAAAGCTGAGAGCGATCCCCGACGGGCAGTGCTGCGCTCACTTCTCGCTGATGGGCATGAGAGAGTGAGATTGGCCGCAGCGCGCATGCTCTTTGCCAGTGATATCGTCAGTGACAGATTGGCGAGTTCCGCGGTTATCGCGGACATCTCAGTAAACGGGAGCCGGGATGGGTATCGCGAGGACGCTCAGTCCTTGATCAACCAGACCAATCGCCATCCTCAGCAATTCCATAGAGGCGATGCGGGTCTGCTGACTCTTGCTCTCGATGACACGGAGTTTCAACCCAGGCACGAACTGGCTACACGCACCGAGGTCGGTGAGCAATCGATCGATTATCAACTCCAATACGAAAGAGCGAAAGCGGCGATTATCCGCAATGCCTACAGACCGCTGGACCGGTTCCAAAATGCTGATGCATGGAGGGAATTGAACGCCTCTTTGTTGCATGAGGACAACTACACCGCTCAGTCCGTGGAGGAGCTGAATAAAGTATTTGGTGGTGGTGTCTTTACTCGCCTGGGCAGGTTAGGTACGGCAATCAAAGACACGGCTCAGTATTACTGGTCCGGTGATGAGAGCTTTGAAATTCTTGAAGAGAGAGAGAGGGCGCTCAACGGGGTAGCCAAAGACAGAGATACACAGTGGGATGCTCTGGTGAAACTTGCCAAAGGAGAAGACGGCAAGCCGGCACGAGAAGCGCTTGCCTACATCGTTTTGTCGAACGGCTCGCCGCTCGAAGTAGAGCATCGCAGTAAGTACGCGGTAGACGCAGCAAGAGTGCTCGCCTTTATTTATAAGAGCGGCGGACATGGTGCGACTGATTTGAAACCGCTGATCGAGTCAGCTCTGGTAGACAATCCTGGGCTAAACAGGGACATAAGAGATACCTTTGTCGATGCCGTCGCCGAGAAGGCGAAAAGAGGAGGAACTGAGCTTTCCTCGACAGATGCTGCCACCATACTTGCCTCCGCGCTGGAGTCAGAACAGATGGCCATGCCTCAGACCGGGCAGCCTGGATTCTCTGACAGCGTTAACCTGCAGCTCAAGATAATCGGGCATCTGGAATCACTCGGTGACCCCGTTGCCATGCCGGTTTTACAAGCAGTGTTTGCCCGGCATGGCGAAAGGTTCGCTCATCCCAGCGAAAACGTCATACAGGCAGCGAGGCACGCTTTCGAAACTTTACGGGATGACACCGCACAGTTATTGAGGCGAACTGTCCCTGATACCACGTCTCAACATGACGAAGTAAGGATGCAAAGGCTCAAGAGTGTGCTGAGCGTAGATGCAGGCTCGCCGCAGTTCTATGATGAGCTGGTGGCGCGCGAGGTTTTCAGCCTTGCGCACCCGAATACATTTTTAGGGGACGTCACGAAAGACTCGAGATTCGAAGTATTGAGAACGGCTCTCGGTCATGAAAACGAACGCGTGAGAATGGCCGTTTCGCGAGTGCTCTCCCGGATCAAGCCTGATGATGCCTCGCTCACTCACGCACTTATAGACCTGCTTAACGGTGAACGTGGTGGCATCCGAGA